>CAZVLI010000153.1:1640-7970 GCA_964627965.1 uncultured Rhodospirillales bacterium | reverse complement strand
GACCGGCAGCACCTGCACAAGGTTGTCCGAGAAGGTCGGCGCTCGGCCGAGGTCGGCATAGGCGCCGGAGTTCACCGTTTGCACCGTCGCCTGGATGCGCGTGTTCTGCCGCCAGTAGCCGAGCGGCGCGACCACCACGCCGGGCAGCACGTCCTCGTCGATCCGCGCCACCGCTTCGAACCGGCCGCGTTCGTTCTCCACGATCACCGGCATGCCGTCGCCGATGTTGCGCTCGCGCGCATCGGCCGGGTTGAGCTGCACCGACTGCTCGCCGGCGTGGTGCAACTGCTGCGGCAGGTTGGCGTAGGTCGAGTTCATGAACGCGTGGCTCTTCGGCGACATCAGGCTGAGCGGGAAACGCTGCGCCAACCCCGGGTTGGTCGCGGCGGACTCGTTCGGGGGGATGAAGGTCGGCAGCGGATCGACCGGCGCGCCCGACTGGAACTCCTCCGAGCCCTGCCGGAACAGCGGCAGCACGAAGTCGCCGCCGGCCGCCGCCGACGACAGGAACTCGCACTTGCCCGACGGCGTCAGGAAGTTGCCCTCCTTGTGCGGCGCGTAGACGTCGGCGGCCGGCAGGTTGAGCCGGGCGTAGCCGTCTCGCTTCAGTGCCTCCAGCGTGATGCCTTCGAGCTGCGGCGCCGACCAGTCCAGCGACCCGGCGATCATCTCCGCATCGCTGCGCTGGAAGAACGGATCGTCGAACCCCATCGTCGCCGCCAGCCGGCGGAACAGCTCGGTGTTCGACACCGCCTCGCCCAGCGGCTCGATCGCCTGGTTGTTGTACGACAGGTAGAAGTGGCCCCAGGAGAACATGATGTCCTCCTGCTCAAGCTGCGTTGTCGCCGGCAGCACCAGGTCGGCGTGCAGCGCCGTGTCGGTCATGAACTGCTCGGACACCACGGTGAACAGGTCGTCGCGTTTCAGGCCACGGATGAGCTTGTCCTGCTCCGGCGCGACCACGGCCGGGTTGGAGTTGTAGACGAACAGCGACTTGATCGGCGGGTCCAGGTCCATCTCGCCGGTCAGCGCCGGACCGAGCCGCCACTGGTTCAGCACCCGCGTGCCGGGTGTGATGAAGTCCGGTCGCATCGCCGTGCCCCAGTCCACCGGGAAGGCCCAGATCGGCAGCTGCAGGATACCGCCGCCGACATGCCGCCATGCGCCGGTCAGCGCCGGCAGGCAAGCCGCGGCGCGCACCGTCTGGCCGCCGCCGGCATGTCGCTCAATGGCGACGCCGATGCGGATCACCGCCGGTTCGGTGGTGGCGAACTCGCGCGCCAGCGTGCGCACGTCGTCCGCCGCGACGCCGGTGGTGGCCTCCACCTTCTCCGGCGTCCACTCGGCGACCCGCGCCTTCAGGTCGTCATAGCCGACCGTGTAGTTGTCGATGTAGTCCTGATCGACCAGGTCCTCCGCGATGATCACGTGCATCAGGCCGAGCGCCAGCGCCGCGTCGGTGCCCGGCCGGATGGCGATGTGCCAGTCCGCCTTCTTCGCCGTGCGGGTGCGTACAGGGTCGATCACCACGACCTTGGCGCCCTGCGCCTGCGCCTCGGCGATGAATGGCCAGTGGTGCAGGTTCGTGCTCATCGTGTTGCACGCCCACAGCACGATGTAGCGAGAATAGCGGAACGACTCCGGATCGACGCCGGCCGTCGGCCCGATGGTCATGAAGTAGGCGGTCGATGCACCGGAGTCGCAGAAGGTGCGTTCGGAGATCGTGGCACCCAGCTTGTTGAAGAACGGATCGCCGACGTTGAGGCCGTTGATGATGCCCTCGGTGCCGAGATAGCTGTAGGGCAGGATCGCGGTCGGCCCGTGCTCGGCGGTGATTGCGTCCCACTTCGTCTTGATCTCGGCCAGCGCGTCGTCCCAGCTCACCCGCTCGAACTTGCCGCTGCCCTTCGGTCCACTGCGCCGCATCGGGT
The DNA here is from genome assembly GCA_964627965.1 of uncultured Rhodospirillales bacterium. GTDB lineage: Bacteria > Pseudomonadota > Alphaproteobacteria > JAVKFY01. Next base: position 6,039 of record CAZVLI010000153.1, on the reverse strand, counting down.
AGAGCACGCGGTCCGGGCTGTAGACCCGGTCCTGGTAGTTGTTGACCTTCACGCACAGGCCGCCGCGCGTGAACGGATGCGTCGGGTTGCCGCGCACCGCCGTCGCCCGGCCGTCCTTCACCGTGACCAGCATCGAGCAGGTGTCGGGGCAATCGTGCGGGCAGGCGCCCAGGACGGTCTTCTCGCTCATCGTTCGGCTCCCGTTGCGCGCCGGATCGCGGCGCCTGACCGGAAGCCTAGCCATCTCGCGTGCCCGGCTTCTTCCATGCGGTTGCGGCGGCGTTGCACGATCGTGCGGTCGAAAGCCTTAGGCGCGCGGCCTGGCGATGCGACATAATTCCTATCCATGCGAGGAGATCGGACGTGACCCGCCTGCTTGGCCACGGGCGCGCGAAATATCAGACCGGCACCCGCCTGGGCAGCAGCCGCGAGACCGACTGGCGGCACATGCTGGCCGAGCGCTGGCGTCACACGGCCGGCGAGCTCGGCCCGATCGAGCCGCGCGAGACCGAGGTCGTGGTCATGGTGCGCGGCGCCAGCGCCCGGGTGAAACGGCGTGGTGACGGCATGGTGCAGGACGCGGACGCCGGCCCCGGCACCGTCTGGCTCTGCCCGGCCGGAATCCGCGAGGACCGCATCGAGATCTACGGCGACATCGGCGAAACGGTGCACATGTACCTGCCGGCGGCACCGCTGTCGCGCAGCGCGCTGTCGGACGTAGATGTCGACCCGGACCGGGTGCGCCTGCGCTACGAGGGCGGCTTCCGCGACCCGCTGATCGAGCAGATCGGCCTGTCGGTGCTGCGCGAGATGCAGGACCCGGCACCGGGCAGCCGGCTGCTGATCGACACGCTGTCGGCCGCCCTGTCGGCGCACATCATTCGCCACTACTCGAACCTGTCGCCGGCCAGCGTCGACCTGCCGCGCATCAAGGGCGCGCTCGACGGCCGTCGGCTGAACGCGGTGCTGGACTATGTCGAGGCGCACCTGGAGCGGAACCTGACTCTGCAGGAACTGGCCGACGAGGCGGGGCTCAGTGCCTATCACTTCGCCCGCGCATTCAAGACGGCGGTGGGCCACTCGCCCCACGCCTACCTGAACCAGCGTCGCGTGGCCCGAGCCCGCCGCCTGCTGAGCGAGGGCGAGGCGCCGCTGGTCGACGTTGCCCTGAGTTGCGGTTTCTGCTCGCAGCCGCACTTCACCCGCGCCTTCAAGCACGCCACCGGCCTTACCCCCGGCGCCTTTCGCAGCGGTCACGGCAGGGCTCTTGCCTGACGCGCGTGGCGCGGTCATGGTCGGCCGATGATCCAGGAAACGACCTCATGCGGGTGATCGGGCTGGCCGGCTGGAGCGGTGCCGGCAAAACGACACTGATGACAGCGTTGATCGGCGAGCTGCGCCGGCGCGGCCATACCGTGTCGACGGTGAAGCACGCGCACCACAAGTTTGATATCGACAAGCCCGGCAAGGATTCCTACGAGCACCGCGCCGCCGGCGCCGAGGAGGTGCTGGTCGGTTCGTCGCAACGCTGGGCGCTGATCCGCGAACTGCGCGGCGAACGCGAGCCAACCATGCCGGAGCTGCTGCGCCGCCTGAGCCCTGTCGACTTCGTGCTGGTCGAGGGCTTCAAGTGGGACGAGTTCCCGAAGATAGAAATTCACCGCGCCGGTAACGGCAAGCCGCCGCTCTACCCGCAGGCCGACGGTGTGCGCGCGATCGTCAGCGACGTGCGTTTCGACGACACCGACCTGCCGCAGGTCGCGCTGGACGACATCCCCGCCGTCGCCGACCTGATCGAGGCGCACGCCGTGCCGGTGGAGGGGCTGACCGGCATGGTCGGCGGCGCCGTGGCGGACTGAGCCATGGCGCAACTCTCCGACGACTGTTTCGCGCTTGGCGAGGCGTCCGTCACCATCGACGAGGCGCTGGCCCGCTTCCGTGAGCGCATCGCCGCCGTCGCCGAGATCGAACGGGTAACGGTGGCCGACGCACTGGGGCGCGTCCTGGCCGAGGACATCGCCGCCGGCGTACCGCTGCCGCCCTTCGCCAACTCGGCGGTCGATGGCTATGCCGTGCGGCACGCCGACATTGTCGACGACGGCGAGACGCGCCTGCCGGTCGCCGAGACGATCTTCGCCGGCGCAACGGCAGCGGCGCTCCCAGCCGGTCACGCGATGCGCGTGTTCACCGGCGCGCCGATGCCGTCGGGTGCCGACACCGTCTACATGCAGGAGGACGCGCGGGCCGACGATGGCCATGTGGTTTTGCCCGCCGGTCTCGCGCGAGGTTCGAACACGCGCCCCGCCGGCGAGGAGATCGACGCCGGCACCCGGGCGCTGCCGGCCGGTCGCCGACTGAAGCCGCAGGACCTGGGCCTGGCTGCCGCCATCGGGCTGACGCATCTGTCGGTGCGTCGCCGGTTGCGCGTCGCGCTGTTCTCCACCGGCGACGAACTGGTCGCACCCGGCACGCCGCTCGGCCCGGCCAAGATCTACGACTCCAACCGCGCCATGCTGGTCGCGCTGTGCCGCCAGCTCGGGCTGGAGGTCACCGACCTCGGCGTGTTGCGCGACGACCTGGAGAGTCTCGCCGACGCGTTGCCCAAGGCGGCCGCGACGCATGACCTGGTGCTCACTTCGGGCGGCGTGTCGATGGGCGCCGCCGACTACGTGAAGGCGGCGGTTGAACGCGCCGGCCGGCTCGACGTCTGGCGCTTCGCGATCAAGCCGGGTCGGCCGCTGGCGCTCGGCGCGCTCGGCAACGCGGCCTTCGTCGGCCTGCCGGGCAATCCGGTCGCGGTCTACGTCACCTTCACGCAGATCGTCCGGCCGTTGATCGCCGCGCTGGCCGGCGAGCCGGTGCGCCGCGCCACCGCGCGCCCGGTCCGCGCCGGTTTCGCCTACAAGAAGAAGCCGGCGCGAACCGAGTTCGTGCGCGTCCATCTCGAAGCCGGCGACGACCTCGTCCCGGTGGCCCACAAGTTTGCACGCGACGGCGCCGGTATCATTTCGTCGCTCACCGAGACCGAGGGCCTGGTGGAGCTCGAAGCCGACCGCACCGCCGTCGCGCCCGGCGACCTGCTGGCGTTCACCAGCTTCGCCGAGATGGTCTAGGCGCCGGCGTCGTCGGCGTTCGGGAAGAACAGCTGCTGCCCGTCGACCTTGTAGGCGGCGATCGCCCGCTGCCCCTCTGGCGACGTGACCCAGTCGATGAACGCCTGGCCGTCCGCTGCCTTCACGTGCGGATGTTTCTCCGGGTTCACCAGGATGACGCCGTACTGGTTGAACAGCCGCTTGTCGCCCTCGACCGCGATCTTCATATCGCCCTTGTTGCGAAAGGCGATCCAGGTCGCGCGATCGGTCAGCGCATAGGCGCCCATCTGCGCGGCGGTGTTCAGCGTCGCGCCCATGCCGGAGCCGGTCTCGCGATACCACTCGCCGTCCGGCGCGATACCGACCGACTGCCACAGCCGTCGCTCCGCCTTGTGCGTACCGCTGTCGTCGCCACGGCTGGCGAAGGGAAGGCGCTTGTCGGCGATAACCGCCAGCGCGGTGGTGACGTCGTTGCCGCCCGCGATAACCGCCGGATCGTCGCCCGGTCCGACGATGACGAAGTCGTTGAACATCACCGGATGCCGCCGCATGCCGTTGCCGTTGGCGATGAACGTTTCCTCCGCCGCGCGCGCGTGCACGAACACCACGTCGGCGTCGCCGTTTGCGGCGGTGCGCAGCGCCTGACCAGTGCCTTGCGCGACGACGCGTACCTCGATGCCGGTCTTTGCCGTGAAGATCGGCAGCAGATGCGCGAACAACCCAGAGTTCTCCGTCGAGGTGGTCGAGGCGACGACGATGAAGCGGTCGGCGGCCTGCGCCGCGATCGTGCCGAGGCTGAGGACCAGGGCGAGAAGCAGTCGCTTCATGGGCGTCTCCTACCAGGCGAGGTCGCCGGCGACGAAGGCTCGCGTCTCGGCCTGAGCCGGGTATTGCAGGATGTCAGCGGTCTCACCGATCTCGACCAGCCGGCCGCGGTTGAGGAAACCGACCCGCGTCGCCAGGCGCCGGGCTTCGCCGAGGTCGTGGGTGGGGATAGAGGCTCGACGGGCCAGGGCCTGGAGCAGGGCGGCCATCATCGCCTCGACCTGACGCGTCGCGCCAGGGTCCAGTGCCGAGGATGGCTCGTCCAGAAACAGCAATTCGGGTTCCAGCGCCGCGGCACGCGCGATCGCCATCCGTTGCCGCTCGCCGCCGGAAAGGACCCGCGCCGGGCGTGGCGCCAGGTCGGCCAGCCCGAAGCGTTCCAGTGCTGCGAATGCCCGGCGGCGGGCCTCGGCGCGGCCATGCCCGGCGGCGCGCAGCGCGTGCGCGACGTTGCCCAGTGCGGAGCGCCGCAGCATCACCGG
>CAZVLI010000153.1:0-1601 GCA_964627965.1 uncultured Rhodospirillales bacterium | reverse complement strand
TCCGCCGACCTCGCCGGAGCCGTTGGCCCAGCAGACATCGCCCGCGCTGGGCGACAGCAGGCCGTGCAGCAGTTTCAGCAGCAATGTCTTGCCGGCGCCATTCGGTCCGATCAGCGCCAGGCACTCGCCTTTGCCGACCCTCAGCGAGATATCGTCGATCAGGCGACGTCCGCCGGCTTCGAAGCTGAGCCCGTCGGCTTCGAGCGGTAGAATCGAGGCGGCGTCGCGCATCATTCTCAGCCCGCGTACTGCCGGCCGATACGCGCCACCCCGAAAGCGAGCGCGTTCGCCAACAACGTCAGCAGCAGCAGCACCATGCCGAGCCCGAGGGCCAGCGCCAGGTCGCCCTTGGACGTTTCCAGCGCGATGGCCGTGGTCATGGTCCGGGTATGGCCGGCGATGTTGCCGCCGACGATCAGGACCGCGCCGACCTCCGCCGTCGCCCGCCCGAACCCGGCCAGCAATGCCGTCGCCAGCGCGTAGCGCGCGTCATAGAGCAGCGTCGGGACCGCGCCCCAGCCGGTTCGTCCCAGCGACGTGAGATGGTCGCGATACTCCAGCCACATCTCCTCGACCACCTGGCGGCTGAGCGCGATCACGATCGGCAGCACCAGCAGCGTCTGCGCCACGATCATCGCCGTCGGCGTGAACAGCAGGCCCAGCCCGCCCAGCGGTCCGGCACGCGACAGCGTGAGGTAGACCAGCAGTCCGGCGACGACCGGCGGCAGGCCCATCAACGCGTTCACCGCGACGATCAGAATCGAACGGCCGGGGAAGCGGTACATCGCCAGCAACGTGCCCAGCGGCAGGCCGATCAACGCGGCGATCAGCACGGCGGTGAGTGTCACGCGCAGCGACACCGCCACGATGCCGAGGAAGGCCGGATCGGCACCGAGGATCAGGTCGAGCGCGGCGGCGAAGGCGCTGTCGTTCACGGGACGGCTCCCGAAGCCGTGGATGGTCGAGCCGGCGCGGATGTCGCGCGCCGAGCGTCGATTGTGCCGCCATACGCCGTCCGATGCAGTGTGAAATCGGCCCGGCGATCGAAACGCTCTAGCCCTGCCGCTCCGGCCAGGTCACCAGGCTGAAGAAGTCGAGGCCGCCGTCGCCGGCCGCCTGGAACTGCGTCGCGACCTGGCGCATCACGGCGGAGAGCGGGAGCGGGATGTCGGCCTCGCGCGCCACCGCCATCGCCAGGTCTACGTCCTTCGCCGTGAGGTCGACCGGCGCGGCGGCCGTCCAGTCGCGCGCCTTCAGCATGTCGGCCTTGTAGGCGAAGAGCGGCGAGCCGGCGACCGAGCCGCCGATGGCATCGACGATCTGCTCCCACGACAGGCCCTGGCGCTTGCCGAAGGCCATCGCCTCGCCCAGCAGGACCGGCATCGCGGCGACAATCAGGTTGATCATCAGCTTCACCACCCGGGCTTCTTCCGCTGGACCGTAGTGGGTGACGCTGGCGGCGAAGGCGTCGAGCGCCGGCCTGGCCTTCTCCAGCGCCTCGGCCGGGCCGGACGCGAACACCGCCAGCGCGCCGGCTTCCGCCGTCGCCGTGCTGCCGGAAACCGGGCAGCGCAGATAGGCCGCGCCGGTCGTCGCGATGC
>CAZVLI010000152.1:0-7980 GCA_964627965.1 uncultured Rhodospirillales bacterium | reverse complement strand
AGTCGAAGCCGAGTTCTTTGGTCGCCTGCGCCCAGTCGCGGATGGCGTAGCGGTCGACCGCGATGTCGCGGGTCGGGAAGATGGCCCCGAGCTTCCAGGTCATCGCGCCCTCCCTATGTGGCGATGCGCCCCAGCCAGGCGGCATCGAGATGACCAGCGCGCGCCTCGCAGCGGCGACGCAGCGCGGCCTCGGCCTCAGCCTTCCGGCCGGCGCGCAGGTGGGCGACGATCAGCGTGTCCTCGATGACATCGCGTTGTGCGTGGCTGCCGCCGATGCGCGCCATCTCCGCCAGCGCCGGCTCGAGTATCTCGGCGGCGCGATCCGGTTCGCCGGCGGCAAAGGCGGCGAGGCCACGGCATAGCGCCGGCACCACCGGTCCGGCGGCGAGCTTGCCGTCGGCGACCAGCGCGTCGATCTCGGCGATGCGCGTCTCGACATCGGTGCCGGCGGCGGCCGCCGCCAGCGTCGCATGCACGTCGGCGAAGGGCAGGCCGCCATGCGGGAAGGCGTCGCGGGCGAGCTTGTCCACTTGCGTCCAGGCTTTCGCGTCGACGCTGTTGCCATAGGCGGTCAGTCGCCACAGGAAGGAGGCTGCGTCGGCCAGGGTGAACAGCGGTGGCGAGGTCGCGACGTCGGGGCGCACCGCGTCGTCATAGAGCGCGAGCGCCGCGTCGACATCGCCGAGTTCCAACGCGAACAGCGCGGTGTGCCAGGTGAGGTGGCAATGAAGCTGGCTCTCGCGGTCGTAGTCCGGCAGCCAGGCGGCAACGAAGTCGCGGCCGGTCGCCGCCTCGCCGGCCTCGTAGTAGGCATGGGCCCGGGCGTGCGCGGCGTGCGCATTTCGTGGGTTCAGCTCCAGCGCCTTGTCGAGCAACGGCGCGCCCTTCGCCGGATCGCCGGTCTCGGCATAGGACCAGCCGAGGTAGGTCAGGAACCACCAGTCGTCGTCCCAGCCGTGCGCGACGCTTTCCAGCAGGTCGCGCTGCGCCTCGTGATGGTCGGCGCGGCCGGAGAAACCGAGCAGACCGTAGACGCCGAGCGCCAGCGACAGCGGCAGCGCGTCGCGCGGAAATGCCTTGGCGTGGCTGGCGACCTGCGCCATGGCGTCGCCGCCCCTGCCCTCGATGACCAGCGCGATGGCTTCGACGTGGCCCTGCTCGCGGTCGCCGCTCGCTTTCTGGCGCGCGATGTTGGCCTGTTCGCGAGCGACCGATGGCTGCGCGTACATCTGCGCCAGCCGCGCCTTGGCGGCGTGCGCGAGCGCGAAGTCCGGCGCCAGATCGAGCGCACCGTTCAGCCGCTCGACGGCGCCGGCGTTGGCCGACAGCAGCAGATCGAGGCCTTCGATGTAGAGCGCCACCGCCGCCGGCGAATCGCAGTTCACCGGCAGGCCGAAGCGGTCCTGCGACATCAGGCCTGCTCCGATTCCAGGAAGTATAGCCGCTTGGTGCCGAAGCCCTTGATGTCGTACTCGCCGCGGTCGATCAGCATGAAGTCGTCCTTCAACAACTTGTAGGTGTCGTCGCAGACGGTGATTTGGCGCGGCTCCGACATCTGCTCCATGCGCGCGGCCAGGTTCACCGCCGGGCCGAAGATGTCATAGACGTACTTGTTGATGCCGACGATGGAGCCGATCAGCGGGCCGGTGTTGATGCCGATGCGGCACAGCCACGGCTCCGGCAGCGCGGCGTTGCGCCGGTCGAGATAGCGGCGCATGCGCAGCGCGACCTTGGCGATGTTGGCGGCGTGCTCGGGGTTCGCCTCCGGCATGCCGGCCACCGCCATGTAGGCGTCGCCGATGGTCTTGATGCGCTCGCAATCGAACATTTCGACGATGCGGTCGAAGGCGGAGAAGATGTCGTTCAGTTCGGCGATCAGCGCGCCGGGGTCGCGCGAAACCGTCATGTCGGTGAAGTCGACGAAGTCGAGCATCAGCACCGTGGCCTGCTCGAAGCGCTGCGGCGTGGTGGTGCCGTAGTCCTTCATCTCCTCGTAGACCGACTTCGGCATGATGTTGAGCAGCAGCTTCTCGACCCGGTCCTTCTCCTTCTGCAGCTCGCGCGTGTTGCGCTCCGCCAGCTTGGAGTAGGACTCGAGCATGTACTCCGCCTCCTTCTGCTTCGAGATGGAGGCGCACTCGACCAGGATGTCGGACGGCTCGCCGTCGACCAGCGGGCGGAATTCCAGCTTCACCGGAACCGGGCGACCGCCGGCCTTGGCCTCGGTCTCGAAGCTGAACGGCCGGCCGCGCTCCATGCGCTGGCCCAGTCGGTCCAGCGGCAGGCCGGGAACGCGGCTGGCGAGGGTCTCGTCGGCCTCGCCGGTGCCGGGGAACCACTGGAAGAACTTGGCGTTCTCGTAGGCGACGGTCCAGGCACCGGGCCGCACCACGGCGATCGCCAGGTTCAGCTTGCCCAGCACCTGCCGCGTGGTCTGCTCGTCCAGCGACAGGTCGTCGTCGTTGTGGTTGGAGGCTTGCTCGGCGGCTGACATCGGCGCGGCGCTCCGGTCAGGTGGAGACGATGTAGGAGCCGCGCGCCGCGACCTGGTTCATGATCGTGCGCACGTCCTCGTCCTCGACGCCGCAATCCTCCAGCGTCTCCTGCAGCACCAGGGCGGTTTCCTCGAACGAGGCCTGGTCGATCCGGTGCGCGGCGTGCACCCGTTGTAGCTGCTCGTTGGTGTAGCTGGCCGGGCCGCCCATTACCTGGGCGATGAACTTGGTCTGATGGTCGACCAGGCTGCGCATGTCGACGCCCTCGAAATAGCGGGCGAGTTGCGGCGACTCGAGCATGCGGTCGTAGAAGGTCGACACAATGCGGCTGACGCTGGCGAAGCCGCCGTATTTTTCGAACATGCTCGCCATGACGGGTCCCCGGTTCGGTATCTTGCGTGGTGAGCTCCGCTCTTCGATAGCGAACCGGGGCGGAAATTGCCAGGGCGGAAGTGTATCAGGCCACGGCGAGCCGGCCCCGCGCGGCGGCCAGTCCGTCGTGCAGCAGGCGCTCGGCGTCGTCGATGGACCAGTCCGTGGCGCCGCGATCGCGCGCCGCCGCCTCGATATCGGCCATCGCCTGGCTCAGGCCGGCCAGGCCGAGGCCGCCGGCGGCCGACTTCAGGGCATGCGCGTCCCGGCCAAGATCGAGCGCCTTGTCGCCGGCGGCATTCATCCGGTCGAGACGCATGCGGGCGTCCTCGGCGAGCTGCTCCAGCGCGACCAGGACACCGTCGTCGCCGATGGAGTCGCGCAGGTCGTCCAGACGGGCGGTGTCGAGGATGTCAGGATCGGGCGCCGGCGCCGCTGCCGGCTGTTGCTCGATCGCTTGCGAAGGCGTCGGCCCATATCGCGCCAACGCGGCACTGACCTGACCAATGTCCATGGGCTTGGCCAGGAAGTCGTTCATTCCGGCTTCGGCGCACGCGTCCCGGATCTCGTCGGTCAGTGCTGCGGTCAGGGCCAGGACCGGCAAGTCGCAAGCGGGCGGCGGCAGCGCGCGGATGCGCCGCGTCGCCTCCAGCCCGTCCATTTCCGGCATCTGCACGTCCATCAGCACCACGTCGTAGGGCAGACGGGCGGCCGCCTCCACCGCCTCGTGGCCGTCGCCGACCACGTCGGTGGTGTGGCCGAAGCGGCTCAGCAGGCGGCGGATGACTTCCTGGTTCACGCGGTTGTCCTCGGCGACGAGGATTCGCAGCGGTTGTTGCGGGGATTGGCTCGATGCGGCGGGCATGGCGGGTTCCTCCAGCTCGACACCGGCGACCTGACACAGGAGACGGCGCAGCCGCGACGGTGTCAGCGGCTTGGTCGTGCTCAGGCCAGGCTGCGCGGTGGGGCGGGCAACGGCGCATCTCTTGTCGGCGCAGCCCGGACCGGCGAACGGGCAGTCGGCGAGCACCAGCCCGACATCGTCGGGTATGGCCGCCACGGTTTCGGCTTCGAGCACCGCGCAGCCCCAGTATTCGAGCTGTCTGCGGAGCCAGCGGCGATACGTTGGCATCGGGTGGGCGACGAGGACGCGCTGCGGCGGCGGCGCGACTGGGGCCGATGCCGTGTCGTGCGCCAGCGGAAACGGTATCTCGAACCAGAAGGTGCTGCCCTCGCCGACCGTGCTGTCGAGGCCGATGGCGCCGCCCATCAGCTCGCTGAGCCGCTTGCAGATCGCCAGCCCGAGGCCCGTGCCGCCGTAGCGGCGGGCGTCGGCGGCGCTGATCTGGCTGAATTCCTTGAACAGCCGGTGCTGCTCGTCGCGGGCGATGCCGATCCCGCTGTCGACGACTTCGAAACGCAGGCGTACCTGCTCCGGCGCGCTGGCGACGACACGGACGTCGACGCCGACCATGCCGGCCTCGGTGAACTTCAGCGCATTGCCGATCAGGTTGGTGAGGATCTGGCGCAGCCGGCCGTAGTCGCCACGCAGTCCGGCCGGGACCGCTGGGTCGATGACGCAGGCCAGCTCCAGATTCTTTTCCAGCGCCTTCGGGGCCAGCAGATCGACCACCTGTTCCACGATCCGCGCCGGCGCGAAGTCGACCGCTTCCAGATGCATCCGACCGGCCTCGATCTTCGAGAAGTCGAGCAGGTCGTTGATGATCGTCAGCAGGCTGTCGCCCGATTCGCGCACCGTCGTCGCCATCGCGCGCTGATCGCTGTCGAGGTCGGTTTCGAGCAGCAGCCCGGCCATGCCGATGACGCCGTTCATCGGCGTGCGGATCTCGTGGCTCATCATCGCCAGGAACTGGCTCTTCATCCGGTCGGCGCGCTCGGCGGCGTCCTTGGCGGCGGCGAGGTCGGACAGCGTCGCTTCCAGCTCGGCGGTGCGCTCGGCGACAGCGCGCTCCAGGTTGTCGCGCGCCCACTCGACCTCGCGTCGCGCCTCGACCTGTTCGGTGATGTCGGCAGCATGGATGTTGACGTAGTCGGCGCCGACGATGGGCGTCAGGTAGAGGGCGAAATGCGTGTCGCCGTCGTCGAGGTGCAAGGTCTGGGCCCGGCGTTGTCGCCAGCAGTTGCCGACGGCCGGGCGCAAGTTCTGCGCGAGCTGCCGCCAGGCGCCGTCGGCCCACAAGCCCTGAACGCGGTAGGCGGCCTGGTTGGCATAGATCGCGGCGCCGTCGGGGGTCACGCGCAGGACGGGCGCCGGGTTCTCGCTGAGCAGGCGGTTCAGCGCGCCGGCATTCTCCTGCGCCTGGTCAAGTTCGTGGCGCAGCACGGTGCATTGCCGTGCGCGCTTCCGCGCGGCGAGGAAGAGTTGGCCGACTTCGCCGGGCGGCGGCCGGATCTCGTCACCCTGCGGATCCGGCTCGACCAGGCTTTCGACGGCGTGCCGTGCCGGTGCCACCACGACAACCAGGAAGTAAGCGGCGCCGCCGAGCCAGACCAGAACGGCCGGTCCGGCGGCAAGCGCGAATACGGTCAGCGTGTCGGCGAGCAGGGCCGCGGCGGCGAGGCCGCCGGCGACCGGAATCGCGCCGCCGACGAGCCAGAGCCACAGCAATGGCGAGCGGAGCGGCCCGGAACGGGTGAGCGTGGGTGGGTCGGGGTACGCGACGTACAACAACGCAGGCAGCCTCGGTTACATGTCGCCGAGCGTGCCGTTGTTCTACCTAAGGTTGTGTTAAGGCCGGCAAGTAGCCTCATCGCGCGTGCGGCGATCGGTGCCGATGGCCGCCGCGTGGCGTACCCGCGGATCGGTGTCGTCGTCGCGCGGGTACAGGAACAGGTGCAGGACGCAGTCGTCGAAACGGTAGGCCAGGACCAGCGCCGGGCCGTCGCGCCGGCTCAGCGTGGGGGTGCCGAAGTGGCGCCGGAGCGTCGCTTCGTCCGCCCCGTCGAGTTTTCCGATTGCCTTGGTTGCCGTCGTGCCGGGGGTCGCCCGCGCCACGACGGTCGGCTCGGCATCGGAGCTGGCCTGCGGTGCCGCATTGCGGTCGGCCGGGGCCGTCGCCTGGCAGCCGGCCAGTACGGCGGCTGCCAGGAACGGGATCGGGAAGGCCGAACGGCCCGATGGTCTCACTCGGCGGCGGCCACCGACTGCGGCGCCGGCTCGCTGCCAGCCGCGCCCTTCTCCAGCTCTTCCATGGTGCCGGAGATGACGCCGCCGCTCTCGACCTCAAGCTTGGCGTAACGCAGGCTGCCGACGACCTTGCCGGTGCCGCGAATGGTGATCTTGCCGTGCACCACCAGGTCGCCTTCGAAGCGACCGGCGATGATCGCGTCCTCGATGTCGGCGTCGCCCTTGAAGGTGCCGCTCTCGGCCACCTCGATGATGCGGGCGTTCTTCAGACTGGCTTCGACCCGCCCCTCGACCAGGAGGTGCTCGCAGGCACTGATCTCGCCGTTCAGGACGATGCCCTGGCCAACGGTGAGCTTGCGCTCCGGCTCGGCCTTCGGGGCGGGCTGGGCGGCGGCGCCCCCCAGCGGCGTGGTGATCGGACCGCTGCTGCCCGGAATGGTCGGCGTCCGGCGGGCGACCTCGGGCCGGAAGGCACCGGCTTCGGGCGTTCTGTCGGCGGGGTTGTTGGCCATACGCTGCCTTTCGATTCCAGTGGGCCGGGAGATCGCTGGCCGGCTCACCACCGGTTCGGCCTCCGCGGTCGGTTCCGTCTTTTCGTCTTTCTTGCGCGAGAACATACCGGCTCCCTCGCTGCGCGTCTTGCGGTTGTGCCGGAGACCCCGTCCGGCGTCGGGTCGTCAGCCGGCCCGAACCTCGCCATGACGCCGCTGTGCCTGCTTGAAAACGTGCACCATCATCGCCGTGGCGAACACCGGCGCCACCAGGTTGACCACCGGCACGGTGAGCAGGAAGGCGATCACCACGCCGGTCACGAAGACGGTCAATCCAGCCCGTCGGCGCAGCACCGACGCCTCGGAAGGCGTCATGTGCCGGATACTTACCAGCTCAAAGTACTCTCGACTCAGAAGATACCCGTTCAAAGCATAGAAAACAAAGAGATTGAGGCCGGGGATCAAATAAAGCGGCAAGCAAAGGATGTTGAGCAGGACGACCACGATGACGAGGCGAAGACTTTGCCCCAGCGCTTGCATCAGCGGGACGTCACGACCCGGCGAATCGGCCGGAAAATGGCGATTCTCGACCGCCTCGGCGATGGAATCGAGGAAGAAACAGACGAAGAATGTGGCAATTGAGGGAAAAAGCACGAAGAGCGCGATCAGCACGACGCCGATCCCGGCGGCCTCGGCCAGCCAGTTTAGCCAGCCCCAGTCGAACACCGCGATCATCGGCAGCACGACGTAGTTGGCGAGCAGGATCACCCCGATGAAGACGAGCAGCGTCAGGCCGACGGACAGCCACATGACACGACGGAAGGCCTTTTCCGGCATCTGCGCCAGGGCCTTGGAGAAGGCGGAAATCATGGGAGCAACATGGCGACGCGAATGTGTCGCGTCCAGGGCAAAGCGTTGGCCGGCCGGCGGCGATGGCCGATACTGCGCGCCGGATCAGGGAGACAACGGATGCTGAAGTTCTACTTCAACGGCTCGCCCAACCCCACCAAGGTGGCGCTGTTCCTGGAGGAAAGCGGGCTCGACTACGAGCCGGTGGCGGTCGACACGCGCCAGGGCCAGCAGTTCGACCCGGACTATCTGGCGATTAATCCGAACGCCAAGGTGCCGGCGATCGACGACGACGGCCAGGTGGTGTTCGATTCCAACGGTATCCTGCTGTACCTGGCGGAAAAGACCGGCCAGTTCCTGCCGCCCGCGTCGCAGCGCGGCGAGCTGATCTCGTGGCTGATGTTCGTCGCCACCGGCATCGGACCGTATTTCGGCCAGGCGGTGCACTTCCGCAACTTCGCGCCCGACGGCAACGACTACGGCAACGAGCGCTACCAGTTCGAGGCGGCGCGGCACTACGGCATTGCCGACGCGCGTCTCGCCAAGCAGCAGTGGATGGTCGGCGACGCCTACTCCATCGTCGACATGGCGCTGTGGGGCTGGGCGCGGATGATGCCGATGGTGA
>CAZVLI010000151.1:0-8011 GCA_964627965.1 uncultured Rhodospirillales bacterium | reverse complement strand
AGCCACCCCGGTGAATGCAGACGTCGCTGAGTACACGCGCCGCGCCGCTGCTGTTGACGGCGTTGTGCGTGGCGGTGCCGGCGAGGCTGGGACTGGTCGTGATCGGCGGTGAGGGCGCGCTAGTGCTGGGCGGTGTCGCGGCCGCGGCCATGGCGATGCCGCTTCAGGGTGTCTGGTCGCCGCTGGTCGTCGTCGCGATGGCGATTGCCGGCGCGGTGATCGGCGCGGCGTGGATCGGTGCCGTCGGGCTCCTTCGGCATTATCGCGGTGTCAACGAGACCATCTCCAGCTTGCTACTGGCTTACATCGCCATCGCGTTGATGAACCACATGGTCGAGGGGCCGCTGCGCGATCCGGCGAGCCTGAACAAGCCGTCGACGGCGCATGTCGGCGAGGCCAACATGATCGGCATGCTGCCCGGCGTCGAGGTGCACTGGGGCCTTGTCGTCGGCATCGTTGCCTGTGTCGCCACCTGGTTCCTGATCGAGCGCACGACGTTCGGCTTCGCCGCGCGCGTCACCGGCGGCAACGTGCGTGCGGCGCGGTTGCAGGGGCTGCCGGTAGGTCGGCTGATGCTGGTCTGCTGTGCCCTGGCCGGCGCGGCGGCCGGGCTCGCCGGGATGCTGGAGGTCGCCGCCGTCCATGGCCGCGCGAACGCATCGCTGGCGGTGGGCTATGGCTATGCCGGCATCCTTGTGGCTTTCCTCGCCCGACATAACGCGCTGGCGATCATCCCGGTGGCGATCCTGCTCGGCGGTATCGGTGCCAGCGGCGGGCTGATCCAGCGCCGCATGGACCTGCCGGACGCGACCGTGCTGGTGCTCCAGGGCGTGCTCTTCGTGATGATCCTGATGAGCGAGGCGCTGTACGGGCGCATCCCCTGGCTGCAGCCGGCCATGACGCGGGAGCGAACCTGAGATGGCGGTGGAAGATATCGGCATCTGGGGCGTCCCGCTGGCCGTCCTCGGGGGTGCGATCCGGGTCAGCACGCCATTCCTCTTCGTCAGCCTGGGCGAATGCATCACCGAGAAGGCCGGACGCATCAACCTTGGCCTGGAGGGAACGCTGGTCCTGGGCGCGGTGAGCGGCTACGGCATCGCCTACGAAACCGGGTCCGCCTGGCTCGGCGTGCTTTGCGCGGGGTTCGTCGGCACCGCCTATGGCGCGCTGCACGGCTGGCTGTGCAAGTTCCCGCGGGTCAACGACATCGCCATCGGCATCGCGATGATGTTGCTCGGCACGGGCCTCGCCTTCTTCTTCGGCAAACCCTACGTGCAACCTGTTGCACCGGACCTGCCGGCGATTTCCTTCGGCTGGTGGTCAGATGTGCCGCAGGTGCGGGCCGCCTTGCAGGTGAACGTCCTGTTCCTGATCGGCATCGTCGTCGCGATCCTGCTGTGGTGGGGATTCCGAAACATGCGCGTCGGCCTGGTCGTGCGCATGGTGGGCGACAGCGCCGATGCGGCCCGTGCGATGGGCCAGAATGTCGACCGGGTGCGACTGCTGGCGACCGCGGCCGGCGGTTTCCTGGCCGGCGTCGGCGGCTCCTACCTGTCGCTCTACTACCCCGGGTCGTGGAGCGAGGGCATCTCCTCCGGTCAGGGCCTCATGGCGGTGGCCCTGGTGATCTTCGCGCGCTGGAACCCACTGGCCTGCTTCGGTGCTGCGTTGCTCTTCGGTGGCGCCGGCGCGCTCGGACCGGCGCTGCAGTCGGTGGGCGTGACCGAGGGTTACTACCTCTTCTACGCCGCGCCTTACGTGCTGACGCTGGCGATCATGGTTCTGACGACGTCACCGAACCGCACGTTGTCTGGTGCGCCGGGCGAGCTGTCGGTGACCAAATAGGGGAAGCCAATGAACGGACTTGGTGGCCTGAACAAATCGCCGAACGGAGTCGTCCTCGGGCTGGTGCAGCTCCAGTTGCCGAACGTCGTCACGCCGGACGACTTGGCGGCGCAGACCGATCGCATCGTCGGCATGGTCGGCAAGGCCAAGCGCAACATGGCCGGCCTCGATCTGGTGGTGTTTCCCGAATACGCGCTGCATGGCCTGTCGATGGACACCAACCCGGAGATCATGTGCTCCCTCGATGGACCGGAAGTGGCGGCGTTCGCCGCCGCCTGCGTCGAGCACCAGGTCTGGGGCTGTTTCTCCATCATGGAGAGGAACCCGCGCGGCAATCCGTATAACAGCGGCATCGTCATCGACGACAAGGGCAAGCTGCAGCTCTACTACCGCAAGCTGCATCCCTGGGTGCCGGTGGAGCCGTGGGAGCCGGGCGATCTCGGCATCCCGGTGATCGACGGCCCGAACGGCTCCCGGCTGGCGCTGATCATCTGCCACGATGGCATGTTCCCGGAGATGGCGCGTGAGTGCGCGTACAAGGGCGCGGAGATCATGCTGCGGACCGCCGGATACACCGCGCCGATCCGGCAGTCCTGGCGCTTCACCAACCAGGCCAACGCCTTCTGCAACCTGATGGTGACCGCGAATGTCTGCATGTGCGGTTCCGATGGCACCTTCGACTCGATGGGCGAAGGCATGGTCGTGAACTTCGACGGCGCGGTCATCGCGCACGGCACCACCGGGCGGGCCGACGAGATCATCACCGCGGAGGTGCGGCCGGACCTGGTTCGCGAGGCGCGCAGCGAATGGGGGGTGGAGAACAACATCTACCAGCTCGGACACCGGGGGTTCACCGCGGTCGCGGGCGGCGCCGGCGACTGTCCCTACACCTACATGACCGATCTCGCGGCCGGTCGCTATCGCCTGCCATGGGAGGACGAGGTCAAGGTCACGGACGGCACCTCTTGCGGCTTCGCCAAGCCGACGCGGCGGTATGGCGAGAGTGTCACGGAGGCGGCGGAATGAGCACCATCGAGGCGGATCCCTATCCCTGGCCCTGGAACGGCGATCTACGGCCCGAGAACACCGCGCTGATCGTCATCGACATGCAGACCGACTTCTGCGGCCCGGGCGGCTACGTCGATGCCATGGGTTACGACCTGTCCCTGACGCGCGCGCCGATCGAACCGATCCAGGCGGTGCTCGCCGCCATGCGGTCCGGGGGCTATCACGTATTCCATACCCGTGAGGGGCACCGGCCCGACCTTTCCGACCTGCCGGCGAACAAGCGCTGGCGCTCCCGACAGATCGACGCCGGCATCGGTGACCCGGGCCCTTGCGGTCGCATCCTGGTCAGGGGCGAGCCTGGGTGGGAGATCATCCCCGAACTGGCGCCGGCCGATGGCGAACCGATCGTCGATAAACCGGGCAAGGGCAGCTTCTGCGCCACCGACCTGGAGCTGATGCTGCGCCAGCGCGGTATCGCAAATCTCGTGCTCACCGGCATCACCACCGACGTTTGCGTGCACACGACGATGCGCGAGGCGAATGACCGGGGGTTCGAGTGCCTGTTGTTGGAGGACTGTTGCGGGGCGACGGACCACGGCAACCATCTGGCCGCGATCAAGATGGTGAAGATGCAAGGCGGCGTCTTCGGCACCGTGTCGAACGCGCGGACCTTCGTCGAGCAACTGCCATGAACGCCGCGCCGCCGAGCCTGGAAGGCATCGCGCTGACCAAGCGCTTCGGCGGCCTCACCGCGCTCGACGCGGTCGATATCCGTGTCGGGCCCGGCGAGGTGCACGCGCTGCTGGGCGAGAACGGCGCCGGCAAGTCGACGCTGGTGAAGTGTCTCATCGGCTACCACCGCGCGGACGAGGGTGCGGTTCTGATCGATGGCCACGAACACACGCTGGCCAATCCGCGCGATGCCCATGCGCTCGGTGTCGGCATGGTCTATCAGCACTTCACACTCGTACCGTCGATGACGGTGGCCGAGAACCTGGTGATGAGCCGACCCAACGTGCCGGCGGTGATCGATTGGAAGGCGGCGCTCGACGAACTGGAATCGTTCCTCGACGGCATGCCCTTCAAGGTGCCGCTGCGTCGGCCCGTGGCGCATCTGGCGGCGGGTGAGCGCCAGAAAACGGAGATCCTGAAGCAGCTCTACCTGCGTCGCCGGTTTCTGATCCTGGATGAGCCGACATCGGTGCTGACGCCGGACGAGGCGGGCGAAATGCTCACCCTGCTGCGCGACATGGCGGCGGCGGGCGACCTGTCGATCCTGCTCATCACCCACAAGTTCCGGGAGGTGACGGCCTATGCCGATCGGGTCACTGTGCTGCGACAGGGCAAGCTCGCCGGGACCGGCGCGGTCGCCGAGCTTGGTCGCGAGGACATGGCGGCCATGATGATCGGGCAGCGTAGCCTGCCGGAGAGTTCGGCTCGGACCGGGGCCCCCGAAACCAGTGCGCCGGTGCTCGAAGTGAACGGCCTCAAGCTCGACGACGATGCCGGTCTGAAATCGGTCGAAGTCGACGGTCTTGCCGTGCATCGTCACGAGATCGTCGGGGTCGCCGGTGTGTCCGGCAACGGCCAGCGCGAGCTGGTCGAGGCACTCGCCGGGCAGCGCACGCCGGCGGCGGGGCACATCCGCGTTCAGGGACAGGACTACGCAGCCAGCCGAAGGGAGGCGCACGAGCGGCGGGTCCGCTGCTTGCCGGAAGAGCCGCTGCGCAATGCGTGTGCGCCGCGCATGTCGGTGGCGGAGAACCTGGGCTTTCGCCGTTTCGATCGCCAGTCCGACGGCACGCGTCGCTACCTGCTCGACTTCGCCACCCTTGCCGGCGATGCCATCGACCTGATCCGCCGCTACCGGGTGAAGACCGCCTCGAAGGACTCCGCCATCTCGACATTGTCCGGCGGCAACGTGCAGCGGGCGGTGCTGGCGCGCGAGCTGTCGGACGAGACCGACCTGTTGATCGTCGCCAATCCATGCTTCGGCTTGGACTTCACCGCCGTGGCCGAGATCCGGTCGCGGATCATGGAGGCGCGCAATCGTGGCGCGGCCGTCCTGCTGGTCAGCGAGGACCTGGACGAACTGCTCGAGTTGTCGGACCGCATCGTCGTCATGTCCGAGGGGCGCATCGTCTACGAGACCGGGATCGATCAGGTCGATGTGCACGAGATCGGCGCACGGATGGCCGGACATCACTGATGCCGGCCGTCGACGCGCAACCGTTCCCCTTTCAGCTCGATCCGTCGAAAGCGGCGCTGATCGTCATCGACATGCAGCGTGACTTTATCGAACCGGGCGGGTTCGGGGCGAGCCTGGGCAACGACGTGGCGCGCCTGGGGGCGATCGTGCCGACGGTGCGCCGCCTTCTCGATGGATGTCGCACGGCCGGGCTGCCGATCATTCACACGCAGGAGTGTCACCGGCCGGACCTGTCGGACTGCCCGCCGGCGAAGCGCGACCGGGGCGATCCGAGCCTGCGCATCGGCGACGTCGGCGCGATGGGGCGGGTACTGATCGCCGGCGAGCCGGGCACCGCGATCATCCCCGAATTGGCACCGATGCCGGGCGAGCATGTCATCGAAAAGCCGGGCAAGGGGGCCTTCTATGCCACCTCTCTGGGTGAACTGCTTACCGGCCTCGGCGTGCGCCAGCTCATCGTCGCAGGCGTGACGACGGAAGTGTGCGTGCAGACGACGATGCGCGAAGCGAACGACCGCGGCTTCGAATGCCTCCTCGTCGAGGATGCGACCGAGAGCTACTTCCCGGAGTTCAAGTCGGCGACGCTGGCGATGGTCCGTGCTCAGGGCGCGATCGTCGGCTGGACGGCATCGACCACGCAGGTTCTCGCAGCCCTCCATCCAGCAACCTAGCGACGACGTCGCCCCGACTGCACCAAGGCGCCGCGGTGTTGGTGCGACATCGCAAGGGGCTGGCGCGCTACAATGTGGCGCGCAAGGCTGCGAGGCAGCTGTCAGCTGGGGAGGACGAGATGCCGCAAGGCGACGGGGCGGTTACGGTGATCCGCCAGGCGGCCTGGGTCACGGGCTGGGACGCGAAGGCCGAACGGCACGTCTATCTGCGCGACGCCGATGTCGCCTTCGCCGGCGACCGGATTGTCCAGGTCGGCGGCACCTACGAAGGCGACGTGGCGCGCGAGATCGATGGTCGCAGTCGCTTCGTGATGCCGGGCCTGGTCAACATCCACACGCACCCGACCAGCGAGCCGTTGCGCAAGGGCATCACTGACGAGACCCGCTCGCCCGGCTTCTGGCATTCCTCGCTCTACGAGTTCCTGACCGTGTTCGAGAACGATCACGAGGGCTGGATCGCGGCGATGCGGGTGGCGTTGGCAGAGCTGTTAATGAGCGGATGCACCACCGTCGCCGATCTGTCGATGCCATTCGACGGCTGGCTCGATACGCTGGCGGAGAGCGGCATGCGCTGCGTCGCCGCGCCAATGTATCGCGACGCGCGCTGGTACACCGAGAACGGCTACCGGCTGGACTACGAGTGGGACGCGGAGACCGGGCGGCAGCGGTTCGAGAACGCGCAGCGCATTGTCGAGCTGGCCCGCCAGCATCCGTCCGGCCGGCTATCCGGCATGATCACGCCAGCCCAGGTCGACACCTGTACGCCGGAGCTGATCCGCGACAGCATCGCCTTCGCGCGCGAGCGCAACGTGCCGTTCCAGATTCACGCGGCGCAGTCGGTGACCGAGTTCCAGGAGATGATCCGCCGTCACGGCCAGACACCGATCCAGTGGCTCAACGACCTCGGCGCGCTGGGTCCGTCGTCGATCATCGGCCACTCGATCTTCCTCGACCATCACCCGTGGCTGCACTGGACCACGCGCGACGACATCGCCACGCTGGCCGACACCGGTACGACGGTGGCGCACTGCCCGACCGTGTTCTCGCGTCGCGGGATCACGTTGCGCACCATCGGCGAGTACCTCAGGGCCGGCGTGAATGTCGGCATCGGCACCGACACCTATCCGCACAACATGCTGGAGGAGATGCGTTCGGCGCTGATCTTCGCGCGCATCACGGTCGGAACTGTCGACGACCTGACGACGCGGGACATGTTCATGTGTGCCACGCGCAACGGCGCCAGGGCGCTGGGTCAGGACGACATCGGCGGGCTGGCGCCGGGGATGAAGGCCGACATGGTGCTGGTCGCGACCGATCACCCCTCGATGATGCCGTTGCGGGAGCCGCTGCGCAGCCTGATCTACGTCGCTGGCGATCGGCCGGTGCGCGAGGTCTTTGTCGACGGCGAGCAGGTCGTGGCCGATGGCAAGGTGACCACCATCGACTACCAGGCCGCCAGCGAAGCGCTGCAGGAGGCGCAGGCACGCTCGCTGAAGAAGGTGGCGAACCTGGACTGGGCCGGGCGCACGGCGGACGAGCTGGCGCCGATGGTTCTGCCGACGGTTCCGCGCCTGGACTAGCAGTCGGGCGCGGAGCGCCGCCAGTCGACCGTGAGGCCTTCCTTCCAGGCAAACCGCGTGAGGTGGTCGCCAACGACATATTCAAGGCGGGCGAGCGCCGCCGGATCCTCGGCGCGGCACTGGATCGTCAGCGCCTCGTCGCTGGCCTGCATGTCGCAGGCACCCCAGGGAAAGTCGGCATGAGCCTCGGTCGCGTCGAACTCGACGGTGATCTTGTGCCGGAAGTGCTTGCAGAGCTGCTGCAGGTAGCGGCTCGCGTTGGTCGTGGCGACGGTGGTCTCCGATTGCATCATGCTCGCTCGCTCAGTTGCTCGGTGATGTCTTGGCCGATGCCGTCGACAACGACGATCGGCTGTCCGTCGGCGCCGCGTTCGACGTGGCCATCGACGCCGTAGGCGCGGCGCAGGATGTCGGCATCGATCGCGACCGCCGGTGCGTCGGCGGCCAGAACCCGACCTTCGGCCAGCACGATGACGAGGTCGGCGTGGCGCAGCGCGAGGTTGATGTCATGCATCGCGGCCAGTGCGATGGCGCCGGCGTCGGTCGCCGCGCGCACGGCGCTCAGCACGCCGATCTGCCAGCGCAGGTCGAGCGCGCTGGTTGGTTCGTCGAGCAGCAGCAGTCTGGCCTCGCGCGCAAGCACTTGCGCCAGGCCGACCATCTGGCGCTGGCCGCCGGACAACTCGTCCAGCCGGCGT
>CAZVLI010000150.1:0-8029 GCA_964627965.1 uncultured Rhodospirillales bacterium | reverse complement strand
CGACAAGCATTCCACCGGCGGCGTCGGCGACAAGGTCAGCCTGATGCTGGCGCCGATGGTCGCAGCCTGCGGCGGCGCGGTGCCGATGATCTCCGGGCGCGGGCTTGGCCACACCGGTGGCACACTGGACAAGCTGGAGGCGATCCCCGGCTACGATGCCACGCCGGGACTGGAGAAGTTCAAGCAGGTCGTCGGCGAGGCCGGCTGCGCGATCATCGGCCAGACCGCCGACCTGGCGCCGGCCGACCGGCGGCTCTATTCGATCCGCGATGTCACGGCGACGGTGGAGTCGATTCCGCTGATCACTGCGTCGATCCTTTCCAAGAAACTGGCGGCTGGCCTCGACGCGCTGGTGATGGACGTGAAGACCGGCAGCGGCGCCTTCGCCGCCTCGCTACCCATTGCCCGCGACCTGGCGCGGTCCATCGTCTCGGTCGCCAACGGCGCCGGCGTGAAGACCGCCGCGCTGATCACCGACATGAACCAGGTCCTGGGCCACGCCGCCGGCAACGCGGTCGAGGTGCGCGAGACCGTCGACTACCTCACCGGCGCGCACCGCGAGGAGCGGTTGCACGAGGTGGTGATGGCATTGGCGGCGCGGCTTCTGCGACTCGGTGGACTGGCGGCCGACGAGGCGGATGCACGGCGACAGTTACAGGCGGCGCTCGACGAAGGGTGCGCGACGGACCACTTCGCGCGCATGGTCGCCGCGCTCGGCGGACCGGCCGATTTCGTCGAGAGGGCCGATGGCTATCTGGCCACCGCGCCGGTGACGAAGCCGGTGCCCGCACCCGCCGCCGGCACCGTCGCGGCCATGGACGCGCGCGCGATCGGGCTGGCGGTGGTGATGCTGGGCGGCGGACGTCAGCGACCGTCCGACGACGTCGACCACCGCGTCGGGCTGACCGATGTCGTCGCGCTCGGCACCACGGTCGACAAAGGCGATCCGCTGGCGATCGTGCACGCCGCCGACGATGCGAGCGCCGACACCGCCATCGCCGCGATCCGGCAGGCGGTCGAGATCGGCACCGCGCCGGTCCTCTCCGGTCCGGTGATCGAAGCGGTGGAATGACCCCCGCCCGCTTCCCGGCGCCGGCGGACGGCCGACTGGACGCTGCGATGCTAGCCGCCTACGAGCGCGACGGCTTCCTGATCCTCGACGACTTCGCGAGTGGGCAGACGCGAGCTCGGCTCACTCAGCGGGCCGAGCAATTGCTGGCCGACCACTCACCACAAAGAGAGGCGACGGTCTTCTCCACCACCGACCAGCGTCACGCCGACGACGCCTATTTTCGCGAGTCCGGCGACAAGGTGCGGTTCTTCCTGGAAGAAGACGGCCGCACCGTGAACAAGATCGGCCACGCCCTGCACGACCGCGACCCGGTCTTCAACGGCTTCTCCCGGCAGCCTCGACTCGCTGCCCTGGCCGGCGGCCTGGGGCTGTCGGCGCCGCTGCTGCTGCAGTCGATGTACATCGTGAAGGGCGCGCATGTCGGCGGTGAGGTGACGGCGCACCAGGATGCGACCTTTCTGCACACCGAGCCGGTGACGGTGACCGGCTTCTGGCTGGCGCTACACGATGCGGATGCCGGCAACGGCGGGCTCTACGCCTATGCAGGTCAACACCGCGGCGCGCTGAAGCAACGTTTCCGGGAACGCGATGGCGTGCTCGCGACCGAGACGCTGGACGAGACGCCCTGGCCTTCAGACACGCGGGTCGATCTACCGACTCCGGCGGGGACGCTCGTGGTCTTGCACGGCCTGCTGCCGCACGGCAGCGCGGCGAACCGGTCCGATCGGCCACGCCATGCCTATGCGCTGCATATCGTCGACGGCACCAGCCGGCTGAGCACCGACAACTGGCTCAAACGCGGGCCGGACATGCCCTTGCGGGGATTCTAGTCGCCGCGACGCAGGCGCCGGTTGGCAGGGAAGCTCACCGAGACACGGGTGCCGACGCCGACTTCGCTTTTCAGGTCGGCATCGCCGCCGTGCATCTGCATCAGGTTGCGCACCACCGACAGACCCAGGCCGGTCCCGATCATCGGCCGGCTCAGCAGGCGATCCTCGACCTGGGCGAAGGGCTGCCAGACATCCTCGAGATGCTCCGGCGGGATCCCGGCGCCGGTGTCGGTCACAGAGATCACCAGCTCGCCGGCATCCGTCACCTCGACGGCGGTGTCGACCGACCCGCCCTTCTCGGTGAACTTGATCCCGTTCGACATCAGGTTCATCAGCACCTGGCGCAACGCACGGCGGTCGGCGAGCACCCAGGCGCCATCGCCGGCGGGCGGCACAAGCTGGACCTGCTTGCGTTCGGCCAGCGGGCCCAGCAGGCCCATCGCCTCGACCACCATCGCCTGGATGTCGAGCGCCTCCTCGTTGAGGATGAACTCGCCGCTCTCGATCTTGGCGATGTCGAGCAGATCGTTGATCAGGCTCAGCAGGTGCTGGCCGCTGTCGTGGATGTGCTCGATGTACTCCAGGTAGCGCTTGTCGCCGATCGGGCCGTGCAGCTGCGACTCGATGACTTCGGCAAAGCCGATGATGGCGTTCATCGGCGTCCGCAGTTCGTGGCTCATCTGCGCCATGAAGGCGGCGCGCTGCTCGTTGGCTTCCTCGGCCGCCGCCAAGGCTTCGCGCAGGTTCTGCTGCTGGCGGCGCTGTTCGGTGACGTCGGTGTAGACGACGACCGTCTCGCCGTTCCCTACCTTGCGTTCGCGAACGAGCAACCGCGTGCCGTCGACGATATCCAGCTCGAACGGCTCGGCAGGGTTGCGGTGGCGCGCCATGCGCTGCTCGATCCACTCCTCCTCGCGACCGATCGCGGAGCCGATCAGCTCGTTTTCGAGGGTCAGACGGATGATCTCCTCGAACGTCATGCCCTGCCTGAGCTGTTCGGCTCGCAAGCCGCCGAAGGTGCGATAGCGTTCGTTGCACACCACCAACCGGTCGTCGCGATCCCAGATCGAGTAGATGTCCTCGGTGGTCTGCAGCGCCGCCAACATGCGCTCGTTGGCGATCGTGGCGGCGTCGCGCGCCTCGATCTCGGCGGTCACATCGAGCGCGGCACCGCGATAGCCGACAAAGGCGCCGGCCGCGTCGAAGACCGGCCGTCCACTGGCTCGCACCCACACAGGCCCCGACGGCAGGTCGACGCGATAGACGAAGTCGCTGAACGGCTCGTGACGGGCCAATGTTTCGAGGTGAGCGGTCCAGGCCTCGGGATCGATGTCCGGGCGCCCTACCTCCTCGCGCTTCCGACCGATCAAGTCGTCCGGCGTCATGCCGATATGCGCGGCGACGTTGCCGCTGACCCAGGAAAACCGAAGGTCGCCGTCCATCTCCCAGAACCAGCTACCGGTCGCCTCGGCGTAGTCCTCGAGGTTCTCGCGGCGGCCGTCGCGCGGGATCATGATCGCGAAGACGCGGAACGCGTCGCCGTGCGGGATCATCCGCGCGGTGCAGTCGATGCGCAGCAAGCGCCCGTCGGCCGCCTTCACCAGCAATTGCACGTTGTCAGACGCGCCCTTCGAGCGCAGATCGGGGATCACTTCCATGGCCGCGACGCGGGCCGAGCCGAGACTGAGCAGGCTGGACGCCAGTCGCCCGACGACGTCTTCCCGGGCATAGCCGGTCATCTCCAACCACGCGTCGGAAATCTCGAGAATTCGTTCCTTATGATCGATGAGCTGCGCCGGCATCGGCAGCTTGCGGAACGGCCAGGAGAACCCGTCCTCGCCCATCAGCGCGGCAGGCGGCGCCCCCAAGATCGCCTCGAACGCACGATCACTCACCGGACATACCCGCCTTACACCTCACGCGATGACGCGCAGGCAAGTGCGCGCCATTCATTCGTCGTGTCCCCCAGGTTCGGAGCATTGTAGCCGATATATTATCATATCCCTAATTATTGTTGTCTGGTTTGCGGGTGTGTCGGCTCAATCGAATTCCGGGCTGGTCCACCAGGGGTAATAGGCAGGCATGTCCTGGCTCGGCTTCATGGTGAACCGGGCCGGGCGCTTTTCAAGGAAGCTGCTGACGCCTTCGTAGGCGTCGGCGGAGCGTCCCATTGACGAGATGCCGCGCGAGTCGATGCGGTGGGCGGCCATCGGGTGGTCCTCGCCCATCATGCGCCAGAGCATCTGACGCCCCAGCGCGACCGACACCGCGGAGGTGTTGTCTGCGATCTCTCGCGCCAGCTTGGTCGCTGTCGGGATCAGGTCGTCTGGCGCCACCACCCGGCTCACCAGGCCGCCAGCCAGCGCTTCGTCGGCGTCGAACACGCGGCCCGTGAACACCCATTCCAGCGCCTGCTGGATGCCGACGATGCGCGGCAGGAACCAGCTCGAACAGGCCTCCGGCACCACCCCGCGACGCGAGAAGACGAACCCGAAGCGGGCATTGGTGGAGGCGATGCGAATGTCCATCGGCAGCTGCATGGTGACGCCGACGCCGACCGCCGGGCCGTTGACCGCCGAGATCACCGGCTTCGTGCCGTCGAGGATCCGCCGCGAGACCGGGCCGCCCCCGTCGCGTTGCACCTGCTCGGCCTCGCTGACGCCGCGCGCGTCGTAGTCGAAGGTCGACCCGCCCGCCGACAGGTCGGCACCGGCGCAGTAGCCGCGCCCCGCGCCCGTGACGATCACGACGCGTACATCGTCGTCGGCATCGATCTTGTCGAAGGCATCGATCAACTCGACCCGCATCGTGCCGGTGAAGGCATTCAGCTTGTCCGGACGGTTCAAGGTGATGGTCGCGATGCCATCAGACACCGCATAATCGATATGCTCGTAGCCCATCGAAGGACCCCTGCCACCCCGGCGAATCGTTATCAATTACCTTAACGAATCGTCGCGCGATGACGAAGCCGCGACTTGCGTGCCGTCGCCGGTCCGACTAGGTGTAGCTGCAATTGATAAGGAGGCGACGACGATGAGCGGACCGCTGTCCGGCGTGCGCGTGATCGACCTGACCCGGATCATCGCCGGCCCATACGCGACGATGATGCTGGCCGACCAGGGCGCCGACGTGATCAAGGTCGAGGAGCTTGGCACCGGCGACCACGTGCGCCGGCTCGGCCACCGAAGCGGCGACATGCCCGCGACGTTCCTCAACAACAACCGCAACAAGCGCTCCGTCACCGTCGACCTGAAGACCGAGGCGGGGCGCGAGGTGCTGCTGAAGCTGTGCGAGAGCGCCGACGTGCTGGTGCAGAATTTCCGCGCCGGCGTGGTGGAGCGGCTGGGCATCGATGAGGCGGCGGTTCGGGCGCGGTCGCCGAAGATCATCTACGTCTCGATGAACGGCTTCGGCGAGACCGGGCCGTGGCGCGACAAGCCGGCCTACGATCCGATTATCCAGGCGCTGACCGGCCTGGCGTCGGTGCAAGGCGGCTCGGACGAGGCGCGGCCGCGGCTGGTACGCACGATCCTTCCGGACAAGCTGACCGGCATGACCGCCGCACAGGCCGTCGCGGCGGCGCTGTTCGCACGCGAGCGCACCGGCGAGGGCCAGCACGTGAAGGTGTCGATGATCGACTCTGTCATCGGCTTCCTATGGTCGTCCGACTACGGCAGCCAGACCTTCGTCGACAAGCCGGTCAGCGTGCAGAAGGCCGCCAGCTTCATCGACCTGATCTACGAGACAGCCGACGGCTACATGACCGTCGCGGTGAACTCGGACAAGGAATGGAAGGCGCTGACGCGGGCGCTGGAGAAGCCGGAGTGGCTGGAGGACCCGCGCTTCCTGAACCCGACCTTGCGCGAGCAGAACATCAACGACCGGCTGCAGCTCACGCAGGACGTGCTGGTCACACGCTCGACCGCTGAGTGGCTGGAGCGGCTGGAGGCCGAGAACGTGCCCTGCGCGCCGGTGCTGCACCGCAAGGACGTGATCCACCATCCGCAGATCGTCGCCAGCGGCATCCTGGTCGAAACCGACCATCCCGACGCCGGCCGGTTGCGTCAGGCGCGCAATGCGGCCCGGTTCGAGGGTACGCCGGCGGCAATCCGCTGGGGCGCGCCGCAGCTTGGCGCACACAATGACGAGGTTCTCGCCGAGGCCGGCTACAGCGCGACGGAGATCGCGGACCTGCGTCGTCAGGGCGTGATCGGCGACGAGAGCCGCGCCGAGGCGGCGGAGTAACGGCGGTTCTTTGCGGCGTCTTCTGTCGGTGAATTTGACAAAGCCGACGATCTCGCATGTGACAGTTTTGTTAACTGACTGATTGGAATACGTTTTTCCATTCGGCCCAGAACTTGCGTAAATGTTGCCAGTCGTTCTCAAACGCACGGACTCGATTGGTTATGAAGCAGTTTCTGATCCGCGACCTCGCCAAGCCGGCAGCCGGTATCCTCGTGGCCCTGGGCCTCGCCATTGCATCCAGCAGCGCGCAGGCGGGCGTCGCGCCGCCGTCCAACCCGTGGGACGAGTTCGCCGACGGTGGCGCCGATGCACCCGCCGCGCCTGAGTTTCAGATGATCACCGGCGAGCCCGGTACGATCTACGACGGCATCATCGGATCGCTGGGCGAATTCGACGAACAGACCGAGTCGTTCGACAACAACGACACCTTCGGGTTCTTCTTCACCGGCGGTGAGACATCCTTCTCCGTGTCGTTCGGCGCGCCGGAGTTCATCGTCCTGACTCTGTTCAACGGCGACTGGGGCGTAGAGGCGCAGGATGAGGGCTTTGGCGGAACGAGCTTTGGCTTTGCTGGCACGGCCGGCAACTACTTCTTGGAAGTGGCGACGCGCCTGGTCGTGGATCCGCCGTTCTCGATCTCGTCGGGTCGCGTGCTCGCGCCGCTCCAGACCGACGTGCCGGCCCCCGCAGGCATTGGTCTTCTCGGCTTCGGCCTGATTGGCCTCGGCCTGTGGCGGCGGCGCCAGCACGCCTGATCGGCGCGACCATAAAGCTGACAAAGACAAGGCGGCCCGCGAGGGCCGCCTTTTCGATTCCCGCGGCCGGAACCGGCTAGACTGTGGCGATGAGCAGATCCGGACCGACGAGGCGCGCGACCCTGCTGGTGCCGATCGCGGTCGGCCTGGCCGCCGGCCTGCCGGTCGCGAGCCGGGCGACGCCGGTACGCGGCGCCAGAGACCCGTGGCGTGCGTTGCCAAGTTTCCTCGACACACTGCTTCCCACCGACGAAAGCCCCAGCGCGACGCAGCTCGGTCTCGATGACGCGTTCCGCCAACTCGGCCGTGGCCGCCTCAAACCAGTTCTGGACACCGCCTGCGGCTGGCTCGACCGCGAGGCGCGGCAGCGGTTCGGGCGCGAGTTCGCCGACCTGCCCCAGGCCCGCCGCGATGTCATCGTCGCCTTCGCGGCCAGCGCGCCGCCGAAGTCGCTGCCGTTCCGGTCGTTCCAGTTCGTGCACAAGGTGCTGATCCGGCTGTACTACGCGCGGCCCGAGACATGGCCCAGCCTCGGCTTCGACGGGTCGCCGCAACCGGCCGGCTTCCCCGACCACGCCGACGCGCCGACGACGACGCGATGAGCAAGGAACCGCACGATGCCGTCATAGTCGGCGCCGGCGCCGGTGGTGCGACGATGGCGGCGGCACTCAGCGAGGCGGGCCTGTCGGTGCTGCTGCTGGAGGCCGGCCCGGCCTACGATCCGGCGAGCGACTATCGCGTGCACCGCGACGACTGGGAGCGTACCGGTTTTCCGCACAAGGTGCCGATCCGGGACCGCCAGACCTATGCGCCGATGCAGGCATTCGAGACGAAGTGGGACCGGCTGCGGGGCTGGAACGAGGTCAACGGCCGATACGTAACGGACGATCGGCGCGCCGCCTGGGGTTACCTGCACGCCGTCGGCGTCGGTGGGTCGACGTTGCTCTATACCGGCGAGGCGCAGCGCCTGCATCCGGAGTCGATGGCCATGGCAACGCGCTTCGGCGTCGCCGCCGACTGGCCGCTCGACTATGCCGAACTCGAGCCCTACTACGTGCGCGCGGAACGGATGATTGGCGTCGCCGGACCGTCCGACGACGAGGTGCGCTGGCGCAGCGCGCCCTACC
>CAZVLI010000149.1:0-8037 GCA_964627965.1 uncultured Rhodospirillales bacterium | reverse complement strand
GTCTTCGTCCACGTGGGCGATGTCGCCGGTGTGCAGCCAGCCGTCGGTGATGGTCTCGGCCGTCGCCGCCGGATTGTTCCAGTAGCCGACGCAGATGCTGGGCGACTTCACCCAGATTTCGCCGGGCTCGCCCACCGGAAGATCGTTGCCGTCGTCGTCGACGATACGCGCCTGCGCGTGCAGGACCGGCTTGCCGCAGGAGCCGACGCGATCGGCCGCGTGGATCGGCAGGCAGATCGCGACCGGCCCGCTCTCGGTCATGCCGTAGACCTGGGTCACCGTGACGCCGCGATCCAGCCACGGCCGGATCACCGCCGCCGGTACGGTGGAGGAGCCGGTGGCGAAGACGCGGATGCCGCTGACGTCGGTGGTGGCGAAGTCCGGATGGGCGATCTTGGCCTGGCTGGTCGCCGGCACCGACAGCACCATCGTCGGCTTCAGCTTGGCGATCGCGGCCAGGGCTTCGCCGGGATCGAAGCGTCGCTGGACGGTGACGGTGCCGCCGGCGTGCAGCACCGGCGTGGAATGGATGTGCAGGCCGCCGACGTGGAACATCGGCAGGAAGGTCAGCGCGTGGTCATCGGAGGTGATGTCGTGCGCCGCCGTCGACATCACCGCGTTCCAGGTCAGCCCGGCCTGGCTCAGCATGGCGCCCTTCGGCCGGCCCGTCGTGCCAGAGGTGTAGCTGATCTGCACCGGCGCGTCCGGCGCGACCGGCGGCAGCGCGTGCGCCGGATCGACGTCGAGCAGGTCGGCCATGCCGTCGAGCACTACCCGATGCCGCACCGGGAACGCCGCCGCGTGCTCGACATACTCCGGATCGAGGAACAACGCCTTGGGCGTGCAGTCGTCGATCATGAAGACGTGCTCGGCAGCCGTCAGGCGCCAGTTCAGCGGTACCAGGATCGCGCCGGCGCGCGCGCAGGCGAACAGCAGCACGAACAGGTCCGCGTGGTTCAAGCCGAGATGTGCCACCCGGTCGCCGGGCTGGATATCGAGCGAGCGGACCAGCGCCAGGCTGAGCCGCTGCACGCGCTCATCCAGTTGCGCGTAGGTGTATTCGATCCCCTCGAACCGCAGCGCGACCTTCTCCGGCTGCCAGCGCGCATGGTGCGCGGTCCATGCGCCGAGCATCCTCAGTCGCGCTCGCCAGGCTGGTACAGGCTCTCGCGGCCGAGGCGTTCCAGGCAGATGTCGGCCGACCACGGCAGCATCAACGAGCCGCAGCGGCTGTCGCGGTAGAGCCGTTCCAGCGGCAGCGACTTGAAGATCGAGCGGCCGCCGCAGGTCCGGATCGCCAGCCGGCAGATGTCGTTGGCGAACTCCATCACCGTGAACTGTGCTGCGTAGGCGCGCAGCCGCGCGTCCTTGGTCGGCTTGAAGCCGGCGTCGGTGATGGCGCGCCAGAACATCGCCTTGGCCTGTTCCAGCTTGATGCGCATCTCGGCGACGGCCATCTGCTTTGCCGGCGAGTTGCGCGCACCCGGCGGGATGCCCGGCACCTCGCCACGCAGGTAGGCGACGGTGAAGTCGAAGGCGGCCTGCGAGATGCCCATGTAGGTCGGGCACAGGGTCATGAACATGTGCGGCCAGTCGACCGCCGCCTTGAAGTAGGCGCCGCGCGGCAGGAGCTGGCGCTCGTCCGGCACGAACACGTCGTCGAGCTTCAGGCTGCGCGAGACAGTGGCGCGCATGCCGACCGGATCCCATGAGCCGGTGACCTCGAAGCCGTCGCTCTTGGCGTCGACCGCGAGGTAGATGGTATCGCGCGCGTCGGCGCCGTCCTTGGCCTCGGTGCAGAGCACGCCATAGTGCGTCGCCGCGCCGGAGAGCGACGCGAAGTGTTTCATGCCGTTGATACGCCAGCCGCCGTCGACCTTGGTCGCCGCGGTACCGAACGGCGCCTTGCCGGCGGCGGCGGCCGTGTTGGGCTCGGAGAAGGGCTGGGCGAACAGCGCGCCGTCCTCGACCACCAGCTTGTAGATGCCGCCGCGCCGACGCTCGTGCGTCTCGCGATCCTCGGCCGACATGTCGAGGTCGTCGGCCATCTGGTTGGTCCACATCATCGTGCAGGTGTGCATGTTGAACGTCAGCGCCGTGGCGCCACACCAGCGCCCCAGCTCGGCCGAGACCAGCGCGTAGGTCTGGTAGTCGGCGCCGAGACCGCCGTGGCGCTCCGGAACGGTCAGGCGCAGGAAGCCCGCGTCGCGCAGGTCGTCGTAGTTCTCGAACGGGAAACTCGCCTCGGTGTCGTACTTGGCGGCGCGCGGCGCGAACTTGTCGCGGCCGAGCTCGCGGGCGATGCCGATCAGCTCGGCCTGACGGTCGTTGACCGGGAAGTCCATCTACAGACCCTCCAGGAAAGCGTCGATGGCGGCGTTGAACAGATCGGGCCGCTCGACATTGGCTAGGTGACCGACACCCGGCATGCAGTGGTAGGCGCAGCCGGGGATCTTCGCCGCCATCTTCTCCATCACCGATGGTGCGGCGTTGGTGTCCTTCTCGCCGGCCAGGCACAGCGTCGGGCAGGCAATGTTCGGCAGGTTGTCGCGCTCGTCGAAGGTGACGATGCATTTCAGCGCGGCGCGATAGCTGTCGGCCGCCAGCGCCTTCATGGAGCGGGCGGCGCGGGCCTTGGCCGCAGCGTCGCCGTTGTCGCCCCACATCCCGTCGACCAGCACATCGGCGAAGTCGGCCGGCGTCTTGCCCTCGTCCAGCGGCTTCAGGCGCGCGGCGAGGAACTGCTCCTGCCAGTCGCCGCCGGGCTTGCCGAAAGCCGGGCTGGTGCCGGACAGGACCAGCGAGGCGACGCGGCCGGGGTGCCGTTTCACCAGTGTCTGCGCGACCATGCCGCCCATCGAATGGCCGACGACGTGGGCCTGCTCCACCGCCAGCGCGTCGATCACGCTCGCGGCCGCGTCGGCCAGCAGGTCGAAGGTCAGCGGTTCGGCCGGTAGCGGCGTGGCGCCGTAGCCCGGCATGTCCCACGCCACCGCCATGTACCGGTCGGCGAAGTGCGGAAGCTGGTCGTCGAACGAGTCCTGGTTGCCGCCGATGCCGTGCAGGAACAGCAGCACCGGGCCGTCGCCGCGCGCCTTGTAGGCGGGGGTGACCGTCATGCCAGCGCGCCCTGGAGCACGCCGCGGTCGACGACGACCTGATTGTCGAGGCTGACGGTGCAGTTGCGCAGCGGCAGGTCGAAGTGGCCCAGCGTGTGCCGGCCGGCGACCTCGTTCGCCCCGGTCGAGTAAAGGAAATTGCCGGCGAAGGCGCGCAGCTCGGTACCGTTGAAGTCGTTGCGGTCGTACATCGTCATCGCGTCCCAGCGCGCCGCCGGGTTCATGCCCCAGCCGACGTGGCTCACCGCATAGGCCTCGCGGTCGCCCCAGGCGGCGAAGTAGCTGCGCATCAGTTCCGCGTCCATGCCGTCGCCATCGATGTCGGTGACGTAGTCGTTCTCGATGGTCAGCCGGATCGGGCTTTCCAGGTAACGCTTGAAGGTCAGGTTCACGTCGCCCGGGGCCATCACCAGCGTGCCGTTCACGCTGCCCGCCGCCGGGAAGCACAGGCACAGGCCGCCGGGCCAGTGGGTAATCGTGCCGGGGCGCGCGGTATAGCCCCAGCCGCCGCCGGCGACGGCCTTCTCCACGTTGATGGTGAGGTTGGTGCCGGCGTCGCTCTCGACCCGCATCTCGGCGGCGCCGCGCAGCATCTTGATGCCGTCCTTCACCTTCCGTTCGAGAGCCGGGTCCGGCGCCAGGCGTTCCAGTGCCTCCGGATGCTCGTTGGAAACCATCAGCACCTTCGGCCCGCCCTTTAGTATCTGCGGCAGTTCCGGGGCGTGCAGCAGGCCCTCCACGGTGCAGTCGATCACCGCCTTGGCAGCGGCGAGCGCGGCAATCACCGGCGCGGTATGTCCGATCGCGTCGGAGGCGCCGGTGGAGCGCACCGGGACTGGCGCGGCCTGGGCCGGCGACGGGATCACGACGTGGAACGGCTTGGCGCCGAGGCGCTGCAACGCGAGTTCGGCCAGGTGCACGTTCACCGGCCGCGACTGGGTTTCCGACAAAATGGCGACGTCGTCGCCGTCACCGATCTCGCACAGGCCGAAGACCTGGGCGAAGCTGTCGATCCATTTGCCTTCGATACGTTCGCGCAGCATGTCGGCCTCCCCGCTGGACGAGGGAGCCTAGCACCGACGAATTTATATGAAAAGTCATGAAATATGGTATGCTGCGGCCATGAACGCGCCCTCGCCGCCACCGGCTTTCGTCGACGACTACCTGCTCTACCTGCTGGCCCGGGCAAGCCATCAGGTCAGCCGGCAGTTCCACAAGGTGGTGCGCGAAGCGGGGCTGCAGGTACCGGAGTGGCGGGTGCTGGCGACACTGGCGGACGGGCCGGTGACGGTCGGCGAACTGGCCGACGTCACGCTGATGCAGCAGCCGACGCTGACCAAGATTCTTGACCGGATGACGGCGCAAGGGCTGGTGACACGGCGGCGCCACGACGGCGACGGTCGCAAGGTGCTGGTGAAGAGCACCGACGCTGGCCAGCGTACCGTCGCCCGTTTGCTGAGCGCCGCGCGGCGGCACGAAGTCGATGTCCTCGCCGGCTACGACCACGGCGAGGTCCAGGCGCTGAAGCAGGCGCTGAAACGCCTCATTGCGGCCACCGACTGATCTGGACCGCGGGGTCGCGCCCGCGTAGTTTGCGCATAATCGCGACGGGAAATGTCCCTGGGCCGCGTAATAGGCCGTACCAGTCGACGAGTGAGGATTGTAGTGATGTTCAGGACCGCGCTGATTGCCCTGCCCCTGGTGTTCGGGCTGGCCGGCCCCGTCGCCGCCGATGACGATGGCAAGAGCCTGGAACGCGACATGCAGCGCATGGAGGAGATCGCCAGGCAGGCGGCGGAGCAGCTGATCGGCTCGCTACAGGCGATGATCGGCGCGGTGCCGCAGTTCGAGGCGCCCGAGATCCTCGAGAACGGCGACATCATCATCCGCCGCAAGGACAAGGACGCCACGCCGCCGGCGCCGAAGCAGCGCGAGCCGCGCCGTCGGCCGGGCGACAACGATCCGCGCCACGGCTCGACCGACATATGACCACGCGGCTCTATAGCCACACCGCCTGCCTCGAACACGACACCGGCCCGGGCCACCCGGAACGTTCCGACCGTCTGCGCGCGGTGATGTCGGCGCTGGAGGCGGAACAGTTCCAGGACCTGATCCGGCTGGACGCGCCGCACGCCACGCGCGAGCAGCTGCTGCGCGTCCATCCCGCAACGCATGTCGATCGCGTCATGGCGACGGTCCCGGCCGAGGGCTGGGCGCGGGTCGACCCCGATACCGTGATGTCCCCCGGTTCCGGCGAGGCCGCCTTGCGGGCAGCCGGCGCGGTCTGCGCGGCCGTCGACGCGGTGATGAGCGGCGAGTCCCGCAACGCCTTCTGCGCCATCCGGCCACCGGGCCACCATGCCGAGCCGGACCGCGCCATGGGCTTCTGCCTGTTCAACAACGTCGCCGTCGGCGCGCTGCACGCGCGTGCGGCGCATGGGATCAAGCGCATCGCGGTGATCGACTTCGACGTGCACCACGGCAACGGCACGCAGGCGGCGTTCGAGACCGACGCTGACCTGGTCTACGTCTCCAGCCACCAGTCGCCGCTCTACCCGGGCACCGGCGCGGCATCGGAACGCGGCGTGGGCAACATCCACAACGCGCCGCTGCCGCCCTTCGCCGGCAGCAAGCAGTTCCGCGACGCCTACGAACGCGAATTGCTGCCGCTGCTGCGGTCCTTCGCGCCGGAACTGGTGCTGATCTCGGCCGGGTTCGATGCGCATGCCGACGATCCGCTGGCGAACATGATGCTCACCGACGACGACTACGGCTGGATCACCGCCGAGCTGTGCAAGCTGGCGAACGAGACCTGCGGTGGCAAAATTGTGTCCACGCTGGAGGGTGGTTACGACCTCGGCGCGCTTTCCCGCGCCACGGCGGCGCATGTCGGCGCCTTGCTGACCAACTGAGCGCGGACAAATCGGCGCAGGGTTGCATCCGTAGCGGGCGAATCACCGTATAAGAGAGCGCTTGCAGCGAGGAGGCAACGAGCAGCATGCGCAACTTCGTACTCGCCACCGTGTTCGCCGCGATGGCTTCGATCCTGGCGGCCTGCGCCGACGACAAGGGCAAGATGGCCAAGGAGGCGACGCTCTACGAGCGGCTCGGCGGCAAGCCGGCGATCACCGCCGTCGTCGACCAGTTCGTCGCCAACATCGCCGCCGACGACCGCATCAACCAGCGTTTCGCCAAGACCGACATCCCGAAGCTGAAGATGCTTCTGGTGGAGCAGGTCTGCGAGGCCACCGGCGGCCCGTGCAAATACACCGGCCGCGACATGGTGACCACGCACAAGGGCATGAACATCTCGCAGGACGAGTTCAACTGGACCGGCGAGCATCTCGCCGCCGCGCTGGACAAGTTCAACGTGCCCGCCAAGGAAAAGAACGAACTGCTGACCGCCATCGGCTCGATGCAGAACGACATCGTCGGTCAGTAACCGTTACGTATCCGACACGAATGGCGCGGGCCGCGGGGCCCGCGCCATTTTCTTTTCCGGCTTCGCTGTTGTGAGGCCACGCCGCCGGCCATAGAGTGGCCGGAGCGCTGGAGGCACGACGATGAACGACGCGGCGAAGACCGAATTGCCGGAGGAGATCCGCTCGCTCAGCTTCGAGGCGGCGATGGCCGAACTCGACAAGATCGTCGGCCGACTGGAAAGCGGCGACGTCGGCCTGGAAGAGTCGATCGAGATCTACACCCGCGGCACCCAATTGAAGACACATTGCGAAGCCAAGCTGCAGGCCGCGCGGGCACAGGTGGAGCGCCTGGTGGTCGGTGCCGACGGCAACGTCGCCGGCAGCCAGCCAATGGACCCGGACTGAGCCGGCGCGACCGCGACCAGCTCGATCAGGGCAAGGAGACAACATGGCGGCGATAGAGGCCGCGCTGCGCGAGGTGGCCGGCGCGGTCGAACGCACCCTGGCCGACTTGCTGCCGCCGACCGATGGCGAGATGGCGCTGGCCGAAGCCATGCGTTACGGCACGCTGGGCGGCGGCAAGCGGCTGCGCCCGTTCCTGGTCGTCGCCGGCGCGCGCCTGGCCGGTGCCCCGGATGCGGCGTCGCTGCCGGTCGCGGCGGCGATCGAGATGGTGCATTGCTACAGCCTGATCCACGACGACCTGCCGTGCATGGACGACGACGTGCTGCGGCGCGGCCAGCCGACCGTGCATGTGAAGTACGACGAGGCGACCGCGGTCCTGGCCGGCGATGCGCTGCTGACCGAAGCCTTCGGCGTTCTGGCGCGGCCGGAGATCGGCCCGGCGGAAACCCGCGCGGCACTGGTCGCCGGGCTGGCGCTGGCGGCGGGGCCGTCGGGCATGGCCGGCGGCCAGATGCTCGACCTGATGGGCGAAGGCAAGAGCTGGGACGAGGCCGGCATCACCCGCATGGAACGGCTGAAGACCGGCGCGCTGATCGCGTTTGCCTGCGAGGCCGGTGCCATCGTCGCCGACGCGGCGGCGGAACACCGCGCGCGCCTGAAACGCTACGGCGAACATCTCGGCCTCGCCTTCCAGATCACCGACGACCTGCTCGACGTGCGCGGCGAGGCCGGCGAGATCGGCAAGTCGGTCGGCAAGGACGAGGCCGCCGACAAGGCCACCTTCGTCAAGCTGCTGGGCCTCGACGGGGCCCAGGCACGGGCCGAGGCGGAGATCGCCGCGGCGGCCGAACAGCTTGCAATATTTGGGGAAAATGCGGATTCTCTGCGCGCCCTGGGCGATTTCGTCCTGCATCGGCGCGCCTGAGCGCCGGCACCCACGCCAAGGCAAGGACTGACTGATTTGTCCGACAGTAAGACCCCGCTTCTCGACCTGGTTCACGACCCGAAGGACCTGCGCAAGCTGAAGCCGGAGCAGCTGGAGCAGCTTGCCGGTGAGCTGCGCCAGGAGATGATCGAGGCGGTATCGATCA
>CAZVLI010000148.1:0-8073 GCA_964627965.1 uncultured Rhodospirillales bacterium | reverse complement strand
ACGATCGTCGGCAGGGCGATCAGCGCGGCCCGGGCATCCGTAGGTTCGGCCCGGCCCATCACTACATACACGGCGCCGAGATTGTTGGCGCCGTAGAACGGAGCGCCGACCAGGAAGTCGTCGATGCCGTCGCCGTTGTAGTCCCCCACCCCGGCGAAGCTGTAGCCGAGACGGTCGTCCAGCACCGCACCGCGAATTTGCGCGTCGGCGGTGATCGGATTGTTGTCGTCGCGCTGGCCGAGGTCGGCGCCGCCAAGCAGCAGGAAGACCGTGCCCTCGGTATCGTAGGTCGGCGTGCTGGTCGCCGAGGCGCTGAGCAGCAGGTCGTCGATGCCGTCGCCGTTCAGGTCGCCGGCCAGCAACCCGCCGCCGGGAATGTCACCCAGCTGATCCTGGTCGAATTCGAAGTTGATGCCGCCATCGCCGAGCAGATGCAGCTCGATCATTACCCTGCTCCCCACGCCACGCTTGTTCTTGTTGGCGAGAGCGTATCAGGCATTGCGGCCGGAAGGCGGGATAATTCGGGCTATGACAAGTTGGTCCCGGCCAGTTTTCCGGCCGGGACCCGTCTGTTCTTGCCCTTTTCGGGCGGGATGGTGCTGGTTGTCGTCAGCCCTTCAGGCTGTCGATCTCGCGGCCGAGATCGAAGGCGCGGCTGGTGGCGTGGGCCTCCACCGCGCGCAACCTGCGTTCCAGTTCGCGGAACTTGTGGCGCAGCGTGCCGGCGGTCTCCGTCGGTCGCGTGCGGGCATGGCGCCAGAAGGCCGCGTCGGCCGCGTCTCGGTAGAGGTCGCGCGGCTGGGTCGGCAGCAGCCAGGCCGCGCCCAGGTAGCCCAGCAGCGTCGGCACCGAGAACATCACCAGACCCAGCGCCATCACCACCCGGATCGGCGTTACCGAGATCCCGAAGTAATCGGCGATGCCGGCGCAGACGCCCAGGATCATGCCGCTGTCCGGGTTCCGGTACAGCCGCGCCCGGCTCGGGCGCGCAGGGGCGAAGGGATCGTCAAGACGGCTCATGTGTCCGGTTCCTCCAGTCGGGGGCTTCGGCGTCCAGGATGCGCTCCAGCGTGTTGATGCGTTCCTCCATCTTCTCGGCGCTGGCCCACAGTTCGGCGAGCAGCGCCTCGTCCTCCTGGCTCAGGCTTTTCGAGGTTTTCCACTGCGTGATGTAGTGGAAGATGATCCACAGCGGCGCGACGATGGTCAGAAAGACGATCAGCGGTACCGCGAAGACCCAACCCATGGTTCAGCTCCTTATCGTGGCCTAGTTGCCGCTCGTCGCGTCGCCCTTCAGGCGCGCTTTCATGGCTGCCAGCTCGGCCTCCACCGCCTGGTCGGTCTCCAGATCGGCGATCTCCTCAGCCAGGTCACGACCTCGCCCCATGTCGAAAGCTTCCACCTCGGCTTCGGCATTGTCGATCCTCCGCTCCATGCGTTCGAACCGGTTCATCGCGTTCTGCACGCGGCCGTCGTAGGTCCGCTTGCGCACCTCCAGGCGGGAGGCGGCGTTGTCGTGGCGGGCCTGGATCGACTTCTGCTTTGCCTTCACCTCGACCAGCTTCTTTTCCAGCTTGGCGATGTCGTCGCTGTGCCGCTCCAGCAGGCCGACGAGCTGACCCAGCTCCTCGCCCAGCGCCTCGACCGATTGCGCGATGCGCTGCTTCTCGACCAGGGCGGCCTTGGCCAGATCCTCGCGGCCCTTGTTCAGCGCCAGCTCGGCCTTGCGCGCCCACTCGGTCTCGGCCTCGCCCAGGCGGGCCAGGCGCCGCTCGATCTCCTTGCGATCGGCAATGGTGCGCGCCGCGGTGGCGCGCGCGTCGACCAGGGTGTCTTCCATCTCCTGGATCATCAGGCGGACGGTCTTCTCCGGGTCCTCGGCGCGATCGAGCAGCGAATTGATGTTCGCGTTCACGATGTCGGCCAGGCGCGAGAAGATGCTCATGGTGTTGTCTCCTAGCTCAAGAAAACTCTCACGGCACATATCGCAAGCGTCGTGCCAGTTCTAAGTGATTGATTTCATTGATGTCAGATGTCGGAGCGGTTGAATCTTAGTGGAATTTCCACCATTTATTGGCGGAAATGGCAAACATGACCGACCTGCCGGCCCTGATCGGCGAGTCCCCACCGTTCCTGGCGCTCCTGGAGCAGATATCCCGCCTGGCACCATTGGACCGACCGGTGCTGGTGATCGGTGAGCGGGGCACCGGCAAGGAGCTGATCGCCGCCCGCCTGCACCTGCTGTCGCGGCGCTGGGACGGGCCGTTCTGGAAGCTGAACTGCGCCGCGCTGCCGGAAACGCTGATCGAGGGCGAGCTGTTCGGCCACGAGGCCGGCGCCTTCACCGGCGCCACGCGCCGCCGCGTCGGGCGTTTCGAGCTGGCGGACGACGGCAGCTTCTTCCTCGACGAGATCGCCAATGCCAGCCAGTCGGTGCAGGAAAAGCTGCTGCGGGTGATCGAGTATGGAGAGTTCGAGCGGCTCGGCGGCGACGCCACGATCCGCGTCGACGTGCGCCTGATCGCCGCCACCAACGTCGATCTGCCGACCGAAGCGGACGCCGGGCGTTTCCGGCACGATCTGCTGGACCGGCTGGCCTTCGACGTTCTGACCGTGCCACCCCTTCGGGCGCGGCCGGAGGACGTGCCGCTGCTGGCGCGCCGGTTCGCCCGCGACTTTGCGCTGAGCCTCGGCCGCGACGGCTTCCCCGGCTTCAGCGAGCGTGCCATGGCAGAGCTGAACGACCATGACTGGCCTGGCAACGTGCGCGAATTGAAGAACGTCGTCGAGCGCGCCGTCTACCGCGCCGAACCCGACGAGATCGTCGACGAGCTGGTGCTCGATCCCTTCGACTCGCCCTATCGCCCCGGCGTCCCGACCAACGAGTCCGTCGAGGCTCAGTCGCTACCCGATGACCTGACTGTGGCGGTCAACGACTTCGAGAAGAATCTGGTCGAGCGTGGCATGCGCGAGGCCCGCCACAACCAGCGTGACGCCGCCCGTCGCCTCGGCCTCAGCTACGACCAGCTCCGCCACCGGCTGCGCAAGCACGGCTTGCTGTAGAGCGTCTCGGCTACTTCAGCTTGATCGGCGGCGCGCAGGGAAACGTCTCGCGCAGCGCCAGGTTGATGCCCGCCGCCACGTCCATCGCGGCCAGGTCGCTGCGCTTCTCGGCCCAGCCGATGAACACGTACCGCGCCTGGTCGCGCGCGAGCTGGCGCGGCGGACACACGATCCGCATGTTGTCGTCCTTGCTGCCGAGCAGGACGTAGACGCTAAGGAAACCCTCCAGCATCGTGCCGCACGCATCGCGCGGCCCCGGCGCATTCGCCTGACAGAGACTCAGGAAATCCTCGGCGGTGACTTGACCGCCGGCGTGCCCGTCGGCGTAAGCGTTCCCGCCAGCGCCGATCAGCGCCGCGCACGCCATGCCGATGAGCCAGTTGGCTTTCATGGTGCTGTCATCCTACCACATGCGCGTATGGCACCCCACATGGAGGGCTCATGGACAGGAACCCGCGATGAGCAACACCGACGCCGTACCCAACGATATGCAGGCCACTTACTGGAACGGCGACGCTGGCCAGAAGTGGGTCCGCCATCAAGCCGACATGGACACGTCGCTGTCGGGCGTGGCCGCGATGCTGATGCAGCACGCCGCGGTCCAGCCCGGCGAGCGCGTGATCGACGTCGGCTGCGGGACTGGCGTGACCTTGCTGGATTTCGCCGCGCGCACCGGCGTCGCCGGCCGGGTGTTGGGGTGCGACGTCTCGGCGCCAATGCTGGCGCTGGCGCGAGAGCGCGTCGCCGAAGCCGGCCACAAGCATGTCGAGGTTGTCGAGGCCGACGCCCAGACCCACGACTTCGAGGCAGGCACCTACGACCTGGTCGCATCGCGCTTTGGCGTCATGTTCTTCGACGACCCGGTCACCGCCTTCGCCAACATGCGCCGCGCGCTTCGCCCCGACGGCAGACTCGCCTTCGCCTGCTGGGCCGCGCCGGCCGACAACCCTTACTTCACGGTCCAGCAGCAGGTCGCGGTCGCGCGGCTCGGCCCGATCGAGCCACCTCCGCCCGGCGCGCCCGGCCCCTTCGCCTTCGCCGATGCCGACCTCGTACGCGGGATCCTCATCGACGCCGGCTTCGCCGACATCGAGATCCACGATGGCCGGCCGCATCTGCTCGGCAGCAACAGCGCGCAGGAGCAGGCCGAGTTCAACATCGCGATGGGCCCGGCGGCACGCGTCATTCAGGACAAGAACGCCACCGCCGACGACATCGCCGCCATCCGTGACGGCATCGCCGAGGCGTTCTCGGCGTTCGTCAGCGACGGCCGCGTCCGCATTCCGTCGCGCCAGCACTACGTCGTCGCGCGCAATCCCGGCTAGGCTGGCGTCGCATCGCCACCGGGAAGGGAACGCGTATGGCACTCAAGGTGATCGGCGCCGGGTTCGGACGCACCGGCACGCTCAGCACGAAAATGGCGCTGGAGCAGCTCGGCCTCGGCAAGTGCCACCACATGGAGGAAGTCTTCGCCAATCCCGACCAGGTGCCCGTCTGGCAAAGCGCGCTGCGCGGCGAGCCGGTGGACTGGGCGGCGTTGTTCAAGGACTACGGCGCCAGCGTCGACTGGCCCAGCGCGCACTACTGGCGCGAGCTCAGCCAGGCTTTTCCCGACGCCAAGGTCCTGCTGACCGTGCGCGATCCGCAGACCTGGTGGGCGAGCTACGCCGAGACCATCATGAAGGTGCTCGACATCGTCACCAAGGAAGGCGGCATCGAGGGCCCGCCGGCGGCGATGTCGCACTGGTGCGTCGAAGCCGTCGGCAAGCAATGCTTCGGCAGTCACTACACCGACCGCGAGGCCGGCATCCGCGCATTCGAGCGGCGCATCGAGGACGTGCGTGAGGCGCTGCCGGCGGACCGGCTGCTGGTCTTCGAGGTCAAGCAGGGCTGGGGCCCGCTGTGCGACTTCCTCGGCCTGCCGGTGCCGGACACACCCTTCCCGCGCAGCAACAATCGCGAAGAATTCTGGGAGCTGCTGAAGCCGCCGGCCTAACGAGTCAGCGCTGGCGGTTCAACCGCCAGGCGCGCCAGGCGTCGCTCGCCTGCATCTGCCAGTAAGTGCCCTGCGCTGCCAGCAGCCCGATGGGACCGCCGACCCACGGCGTGCCGAACGGCGCGAACCGCTTGTACGTGTCGTCGCCATCGGCGATCGCGGCGGCCAGCACCTGGCCGGCCATCGCCGTGGTGTTCATCCCGCGCCCGCCGAAGCCGATGGCGTGCCACAAGCCAGGCTCGGACGTGCCGATCTGCGGCATGCGGTGGCGGGCGTAGCTCATCGTGCCCATCCAGGCGACGTCGGCCTTCACGTCGGCGAGCTGCGGATAGACCTGCACCATGTCGCGCCGCATAGTCCGCGCCAGCCCGGCCGGCCGGCCTTGCCGCGCGCTGACCCGCCCGCCCCACAGGATGCGCCCGTCGGGCAGCGGCCGGTA
This sequence comes from uncultured Rhodospirillales bacterium, assembly GCA_964627965.1. Taxonomy (GTDB): domain Bacteria; phylum Pseudomonadota; class Alphaproteobacteria; genus JAVKFY01. Next base: position 2,575 of record CAZVLI010000148.1, on the reverse strand, counting down.
GTAGTCCGTGGCGAAGCGGTCATCGGCAATGGCATAGGGCACGCGGATCGCGGAGCGCAGCTTGTTGTCGCCCATCGGCTCGGTGAGCATTACGTAGGTCGCGATCGGCAGCACGCCGCGCTCGGTCTTCGGATGCAGCCCGCTCTGGTAGCCGCCCAATGCCAGCACGACGTGCTCGGCCTCGACCGCGCCCTGCTCGGTCGTGACCCGCCAGCCCGCCCCGTGCCGTTCGAGACTGTCGGCCGGGCTCGCCTCGAACAGCCGCGCGCCGGCCGCCTCAGCCAGATCGGCGACGCCACGGGAATAGTTCAGCGGATGGAAGTGAAACATCTCCGGGTCGAACAGCCCGTCGAAGTAGCGCGGCGACGACACCATCTCCGCCATGCACTCGCGAGAAACGTACTCGACGTTTCGGCCAACCAGTTCGGTCAGCTTGTCGCGTCGCGCCCGCGTGCCGTCCGGATCGTCGAAGCACGACGGATAGAGCCCGCCCGCGACCATGTCGCAGTCGATGCCGTTCTGCTCGATGGTGTCCTTCACGAAACGCCAGCCGTCGCGCGACAGCGCGTGCAGCGCCTTCGCCGCGTCGGCACCGACCTCCGCCACGAGCGTTTCCGCGTCGCGCGCGAAACCGCCGGCCGACACGAAGCCGCCGTTGCGCCCCGACGCGCCCCAGCCGATGCGACGCGCCTCCAGCAGCGCCACCGACCGGCCTCGCCTAGCGAGCAGCAGCGCGGTGGTCAGGCCGGCGAGCCCGCCGCCGACGACACACGTCTCGACCTGCAACCGCTCGGCCAGGGCAGGGCGCTCGTCGCCGGGCGAAACCGTTCGCCGGTAGTAGCTGTCGACATAGTCCATGCGCCGCAGCTTACGTGGCCGGCGCGCAATGTCACGGATGCGATGCCGCGCGCCCCGGCCTACAGTGCGGCAACTAGTGGAGGAAACGAGGCCGGTGAGTTTCGAGCTGAACGACGAGCAGGTGGCGCTGCGCGATGCCGCCGAGCGCTACTTCATGGACACCCTCGCGCCGCTGTCGCAGAAGATGGACGACGAGGAGTGGTGGCCGGCCGAGGTCTGGCCGCGCATGGCGCAGATGGGCTACCTCGGCCTCACGGTCGATCCCGACTACGGCGGCCAGGGCCTCGACATGGTCACCGCCGGCATGGTGCACGAGACGATGGCACGCGCGAACCACAGCTTCGCGCTGAGCTGGGCCGCGCACGACAACCTCTGCCTCAACAACATCTATCGCAACGGCAACGAGGAGCAGCGTCGGCGCTGGGTCACGGCGCTGTGCAACGGCTCCGCCCTCGGTGCGCTGGCGTTGACCGAGCCGGGCGCGGGCTCCGACGCGCTGGGCGGCATGCGCACGACGGCGCGGCGCGACGGCGACGACTACGTCTTGAACGGCACCAAGCTCTACATCACCAACGGCCCGGAGGCCGACATCCTGCTGGTCTACGCCAAGACCGCGCCGGAGAAAGGCGCCAAGGGCATTTCCGCCTTCGTGGTCGAGAAGGACCCGCCCGGCTTCAAGGTGGCGCAGAAGCTCGACAAGATGGGCTTTCGCGGCAGCACCACCGCCGAGCTCGTGTTCGAGGATGCACGTGTGCCCGCCGCCAACCGCATCGGCGAGGAGAACTCGGGCGTCGCCGTGGTGATGAGCGGGCTCGACCTGGAGCGCGCCTACATCGCGCCGCTGTGTGTCGGCATGGCCGACCGCGCGCTGGAACTGGCCATCGACTACGCCAAGGAACGCCAGCAGTTCGGCCAGCCGATCGGCAGCTATCAGATGGTGCAGTCGAAGCTCGCGCGGATGTATGCCGAGGTCGAGGCCTCGCGCACCTTCACCTACCGCGCGCTGGCGGCCTGCGACGACATGGAGGTCGGCGGCGGCGGCCGCGGCGAGATCCACAAGCTCACGGCGGCGGCGCTATGGTACGCGTCGGACGTGTGCAGCCGCGTGGTCGACGACGCGGTGCAGATTTTCGGCGGCGCCGGCTTCATGCGCGAGATGGAGGTCAACCGCCTCTATCGCGGCGCCAAGCTGCTCGCCATCGGCGCCGGCACCCAGGAGGTGCGCCAGATCATCATCGCCGAGGAATTGCTGAGGAGCTGAGCCGCGTCAGTGCGTCGCGCGCGCCGGCGTCTTTCGCAAAGGGTGCCATTCGGGCACCGAGGATTGCGCGGGCGCGCCCGACCTGTTCGCCAGGGCCGCCAGCGGCGAGACCATGCGCGACGGCTTCGCGGCCGCGCTTTCGACTGGCACGGCGGCGCAGCCGACGAACTCCCATTCAGAGCCGGGCGGCAACGCACCGGTCTGTTGCGGCACGGCCAACGCCATCGCGGCATCGATCCGCGCCATCGCGTCGGCGGTCTGCGTCGGCGCCGGTAGCGCGTCACCCAGCAGCGACGGCCCCGCCACCGGTTCCGCAACGACGCGTTGCAGATCGACCGGTGCCAGGAAAGAGATCGTCGCGCCGTCATGGTCGGCGCGCGCGCTCCACACCAGCACACCGGGGCCTGGTGCGACCGCCTGGCGCCGCTTGTTCACCGCGACCTCGCGGCCGACCGC
>CAZVLI010000147.1:0-8117 GCA_964627965.1 uncultured Rhodospirillales bacterium | reverse complement strand
GAGATCGTCGCCTACATCGACGACGACGCCTATCCCGATCCGCACTGGTTGACCTACCTCGCCCTGACCTTCCGACGGACCGAGCATGTTGGCGTTGGTGGACCGAACCTGGCGCCGGCGGGCGACGGCGAGATCGCCGACTGTGTGGCCAACGCGCCGGGCGGGCCGTTACAGGTCCTGATCGACGACGAGACCGCCGAGCACATTCCAGGCTGCAACATGGCGTTCCGTCGGGACCGTCTGATGGAGATTGGCGGCTTCGATGCGCGCTACCGTGCCGCCGGTGACGATGTCGACGTGTGCTGGCGCTTGCAGGAGCGCGGCGGCACGCTTGGCTTCGCGCACGCGGCCGTCGTCTGGCACCACCGACGGAACTCCGTGAGCATGTTCTGGCGTCAGCAGAAGGGCTACGGCAAGGCCGAGGCGCTGCTCGCGGAGAAGTGGAACAGTCGCCTGAACCCGGCCGGCCACATCTCCTGGGGCGGTCGTATCTACGGTAAGGGCCTGACGTTGCCGCTGCCCTTCTCCAGCCGGCGCGTCTACCAGGGGCAGTGGGGTAGCGCGCCTTTCCAGAGCGTCTACGAACCGGCGACGAATGTCTGGACGGCGCTGCCGCTGATGCCGGAGTGGTACCTGCTGATCGGTTTGCTCGGCGTGACCAGCCTTCTTGGCATTATCTGGCCGTCCTTGCTGTGGGCGATCGTGCCGCTTGTGCCGGCCGTCGCAGCGCTGCTTTGGCAGGCCGGCCGGAGCGCGGCAGCCGCGCGTTTCACCAGCAATCCGCAGGGTCGGCTTGCGCGACTGAAGCTGCGTGCGATCACGGCATACCTGCATCTGATGCAGCCCTATGCGCGGCTGATCGGCCGTATCCAGCATGGTCTGACGCTGTGGCGCCGCCCGAGCGGCGCTCGCTGGCAGCTGCCAAGGGTGGCGAGGGACGAGATCTGGCGGGAGGGCTGGCGCGCGCCGGAAGACGTCCTGCGCGATGTCGATGCCATCCTCGTGGAGGATGGCTACGCGGTCCGACAGGGTTCTGAGTACGCTGGCTGGGATCAGATGATCTTTGGCGGCGTGCTGGGCGGCGCGCGCTTGCTGACGGCGGTCGAGGAGCACGGTGCGGGCCGGCAGATGTTTCTTGCCCGCGTGACGCCGGATCTCTCCGGCGCTGCCTGGTTCGTCCTGGCGATCGGCGTTGTGGGTGGCGGGCTGGCGCTCGCCGGCGGGCTGGTCGGCCTCGGCGTTGTACTGCTGGTTCTGGCCGGTGTCGCGGCCTTGCGTGCGGTCGTCGAGTGCGGGTGGGCCGTGACGGCGATGCGGGCCGCGATCGCCAAGGCGTTGACGCCCGCGGCCGACACGATGGGCGCGGCGAATGACCCGTCATGAGCCAGGCGCCACATAGCGATACCGATCGACTCAGGACCAAGGCGACCTGGTCCGAGGTTCGGAGCATCCTGCGTTTCCTGATCGACGAGCGGCTTCGTGTGCTGGCGGTCGTGGCGTTGACGGTTGGTGGGGCAGCGCTGACGGTCCTGCAGCCTTGGCCGTTGAAGCTGATAATCGACTACGCCCTGACCCAGGCGCCGCCGCCGCCAATCCTGGTCGATGCCCTAACCCTTTTTAGCGCGTCGGCGGAACCGATGTCGGTCGCGTTGCTCGCCGTGGCGGGGCTGGTGGGCATCTTCGTCATTGGCGCCGCCCTGTCCTACGCCAACCAGGTCCAGTCGGCGCTGATCGGGCAGCGGTCGGCCTATCGCGTTGCGTGCGCCATCGTTGAGGCGGCGCAGCGGCGTTCGCTTCTGCGCCAGCGTCGGCGTTCGGTTGCGGAGCTGCTCAACACGCTGACCGGCGACACCTGGTCGATTCACACGATCTTCGCCTCGGGTCTCATCGCACCGATCCAGATCGTCATCGGCGTGATCGGTATCGGAACCGTTGCCCTCATGCTCGAACCGACCATGGGGTTGCTGATCCTTGCGCTGACGCCGCTGATGGCGGCGGCGAATGTCATGCTCGCACGTCGACTTGCCGTACGAACGACGCAGCAGCGCGCCCTGCAATCGCGCATTTGGGCGCTGACGCGCGGCATGCTGAAGCACCTGCGCTTCGTGAAGGCGATGCAACTCGAAGACCGGAACATGACCCGGTTGGAGACGCTGCATCGAGAGGCCGAAACGAACGCGCGCGCCGCCGCGTGGCTCAATCAGCGGCGTGAGGCGGTGAACGTGATGGCGCCGGTCATCACCGTGGCGACGGTGTTGTTCGTCGGCGCGCATGCGGTGCTGGACGGCAGTATGCTGATCGGCACGCTGGTCCTGCTGATCGCGTATACGCGCCAGTTGCACGGCCTGTTCAAGAGTGCCTTGCAGACCTACGTCAGGTTGCGTTCCGCTTCGGTCAACGTGGCGCGCATCAGCGATGCTTTGCGAGAAGACGATGCGCTGCCGGAAGCGCGCGAGCCGCAAACGTTGCCGCTGTCGCACGGTGCCGGTCTGTCGCTTCGCATGGATCACGTGCATTTCGGGTACGACAACGAGACGCGGGCCCTGCGGGGTGTCGACATCGACGTCGACGCTGGAGAGCGCATCGCCATTATTGGGCCGAGTGGTGCAGGTAAATCCACGTTGGTCTCGTTGCTCGCTCGGTTCGCTGACGCGGACGAGGGGCGTGTGGAACTCGGCGGCGTCGATGTGCGCGATGTGGCCCTGGCCGAGCTGCGAACTCGTTTCGCCTTCGTGTTGCAGGACTTCCTGGTCTTCCCTGGCAGTGTCGAGGAGAACGTGCGGTATGGCCGCCCAGACGCGACGCCGGCCGAGGTTGCCGCTGTTGTCGCGGCGGCGCGCCTGGACACGGTGGTTGCTCGCTTGCCCGATGGGATGGAAACGCGCATCGGGGCCGACGGCGTGAACTTGTCGGGCGGCGAACAGCAACGCGTTGCCATCGCCCGCGCCATGCTGCGGCGGGCCGACGTTGTCGTGCTCGACGAGCCGCTGGCGGCGATCGACGCGCAGACGCGCGAATGGCTGATCGACAGCTGGGATCGGCTGTTCACCGGACAGACCGTTGTGATCATCTCACACGACCGCAGCGTGCGACGACTTGTCGACCGCTTGTGTCACCTGCGCGACGGCGCCGTCGCGATGTGGGAAGCGGGTGATCGAACCGCCGGCGCACCTGGGTTGGCGTCATGAGCTCCACCGATACTATCCGGCACCTGGACAGCCGCCGACCGCCGGCGCCGGCGCTCGAGTGGCGATGGCTTTGGCCGCTCGCCCGTCAGTACAGATCGAGCCTGGCGTTGATCTTCCTTCTCTCGGCTGGAATGGCGGGGCTGACCGCGCTGGCACCGTGGCCGCTGAAGTACGTCATCGACGGCGTACTGCCGGCCGTCGTTCCCCAGGCCAGTGCGCTGGGCGGCGGCTATGGGCTGCCTGCGTGGCTCGATGTCGGGACGTTGATCGCGCTCGCCGCCGTTGCCTACGTCCTGGTGCGTGCGACGCAGCGTGCGCTGGCCTGGATCCGTGCGATGCTCATCGCGCTCGTTGGCGTCCGCTTGGTGAATGCCGTGCGTAGCGACATCTTCGCCCGTGCCCAGTCGGCCGACATTGCCGCGGTCGAGCGGCGGCGGACGGGCGATCTCGGCAAGGTGCTGGCAGCGGATGTCAGCGGCGTCCGCGAGCTGATGCAGCAAGTTCTGGTGCCGGCGCTGACCGCGTGCCTGACCGTCGTCATACTGCTTGTCGTCATCGTCCAGGTGAACCCGGTCTTCGCGGCTCTGGCCCTTGGCGTGGGAGGGCTTTACCTCCTCCTGGTGCGGTTCAGTGCGCCGCGCATGATGGCCCGCTCCTTCGACTACCAGAACGCCGAAGGCATGATCGCGGCGGACGCCGAGCGGACGCTGGCTTTTCTCCCACTGACGAGGGCCTACGCCACCGAGCAGCGTGAAGCGCATCGCTTCCGGCGCGCGACCGACGGCGCGCTCGACACCTACCTCCGTTCGGTCCGCCTCGACACGCTGTTCGGGCAGGCGGTCGGTGCGGTGACCACGCTGGGAACCGCTGCCACCTTGCTCCTCGGCTGTGTCTTCGTGCTCGAAGGCGAACTGACGATCGGCCTGCTCGTGGTGTTGATCAACTATGTCACCCAGCTCTATGCGCCGTTGGAGACGCTCGCCTACACCTCATCGACCGCCACGGCGGCCTTCGGCAAGCTGAAGCGTGTCGCTGCGGTGCGCGGGTTGCCACCGGAGGGAGGCGACGTCGGGACCGTTCGTGCAACGTCATCGACGGCGAGTGCGCCCGCGCTTCACATGGAAGGCGTGCGTTTCGGCTATCGTGACGATGCACCGCTACTGGAGGGCGTCGATCTGGAGCTGCACGACGGCGAGCTCGTCGTCATCCGAGGGCCGAACGGTGCCGGCAAGAGCAGCATACTCTCGTTGCTGCTTCGCCTTTACGAGCCCTGGTCGGGCACGGTCAACGTCGCAGGTCACTCGGCAGCATCCCTGGAACTGGCATCGTACCGGGCGCGCTTCAGCTATGCGTCCCAGGACAGTGTCATCGTCGACGGCACGCTACGCGACAACCTGCTGCTCGGCGCCGGCGAAGTCGATGACGCGACGATCTTGCGACGTGCTCGGGATGTGGCCCTGGACACTTTTGTGGATGGCTTGCCCGATGGTCTCGATATGCCGATGACGGCGGACTTCCCGGGCTTGTCCGGGGGGCAGCGCCAACGTGTCGGCCTGCTGCGTGCGTTGCTCAGAACGGCGGACATCCTGCTGCTCGACGAGCCGACATCGGCGCTCGACCCCGACTCTGAAGCGCGCGTCTGGACAACGCTTCGGGAGGAAAGCCGGCGCCGACCGGTGCTGGTCATCTCGCACAGCAGTGCGGCCATCCCCTTCGCTGACCGGATCTACGAGCTCGACGACCGGCGGTTTGTCGTCATCCCCGCCGAAAAGGGGGGGCCATGATGGCCACGACCACGCCAACGCCCCCCGTCCTGGCCGACCTTCGGCCCTCGACGTTGGTCATCGGCCATCAGCGCTCCGGGACCAGCCTAGTGGCAAATGCATTGTCTGCGGCCAGCGGTCTTGAATTGCGCGATGATCCGCCCTGGACGTTCAATCGCAACGTGCGTCCCGTGGTCGAGGGGCGCCTCGGCCTCGCCGAGTTGCTGGCGAGGCACCGCGACGACCTCGATGGCACCATGCTGAAGGCGCCGAGCCTGACACCGGTTGCGGCAGCGATCGCCGAGTTGCTCCCGGACACCCGGTTCGTGTGTGTGGTCCGCGACCCTCGCGACACGGTGGCCGCCACGGCGGAGTGGCGCGTTGTACGCGACAAGCAGCAGGGCAGGGACTTCTGGGACATGAACTGGCTCGGCGTCCAAGCGGTGGACGGCGTCCCGGCGCTCGCGCAGCGTTGGGACCGATACATGCGGTTCGCGGCCGATGTCCAAGGCGTTGCCTGGGCACGCTACGAGGATTTTGTCGACGACCCCGACGTGGCGGCGGGCAAGGTGCTGGATCGCATTGGCGTCGGGAAGTCGGGTTCGGCCGAACGAGTCCGTGGCGTGCAGATGAAGAAGGACTTCAATGCCGGGCGCATTCGCGGCCGGGCACGCTGGCGCGAAGACCTGTGTCAGGCGGACTGCGCGGAGATCGAGCGCTGGTGTGGCCCGTGGATGGATCGCTTCGGGTATGCCCGCACCGCGTCGCTCGCGGCGGGGGCGAACTGATGCGTGTTCTGGTCATCAATGGCGTCCTATCGAACGGCGGCGATGCCGCCATCTACTTCGCGGTGAAGGACATGTTCGCGGCGGCGTCCGGGGGGCGTGCGGAATTCGCCGTGATGGACGACAACCCGGGCGTCGTGCGCGCGCTTTATCCGGACGAGAAAGTCGTTGCGAGCTGCTTTCCCACCATCTGGTGGTACTACCGCTACCCGCGACTGCTGCCGCTGGCGAGGCTGCTGCGCCTGACGCTGGTGCGTCTGTCTATGCGGTTGCGGCGGCTCGGACTCGGTTGGTTGGCGACGTGCTTCCTCGGCCGCGACGAGGCACGTTACGTGAACCTCATCGACTCCGCCGATGTCGTGGTCGCGACGGGCGGCACGTATCTGACCGAGAACTACGACTTCCGTCATCGAGCGTTCGACATGGCCAATGCGATCCGGGTCGGCAAGCCGCTGATCTGCATGTCGCAGTCGGTTGGAAGGGTCGCGGGACGGCCGGGCGCACGTGAGCTTGCCTGGGCGCTGTCGCGCGCTCGGGCGGTCTTCGCGCGCGACCAGCGTAGCGTGACGAACCTGCGGGACCTTATGGGGAGGGTCCGCAACGTCGTGAGCTCGCCCGACGTCGCCTTCCGTTTCACCGATCGGCCGTTGCGTGGCACCGATCGCCTCGCGCCGAAGCGTGTCGCGGTCTCGGTCCGAGAGTGGCCTTACAGCAAGGGGGCTTCCTCAAAGCAGGACATGGCCGCCTTCGAGCAGGCCGTCGGTGCTCTGTGTGATCGTCTGGCGAGCGAGGGCTGCGAGGTCGTGATGCTCTCCAGCTGTCAGGGAGTGGACGGCTATCGCTACGACGACTCGGTCGTGGCGCGACGCATCGCCGATGCCTGCGCGCATCGCGATCGCATCCTCGTCGACTCCGACTTCCACACGCCCGATGTGTTGCGTGAGATGCTGGCTGGCTTCGACGTCGTTGTAGCGACGCGCATGCACGTCGGCATACTCGCGCTTTCAGCCGGAACGCCGGTGTTTCCCATCGCGTATGAGTTCAAGTCGCAGTCGCTCTTCCGGGATCTTGGCTATCCCGAGGTGATCGACTTCGAGGGGCTTACCGGTGAGTTTCTGTGTGACAGCTTCGCCCGCTTCTGTGCCGACTGGCCGGCGATGTCGAGTGACGTGGGAGCCCGGATCGAGGATCGGCGGCAGGCGCTGGACCAGGCGGTCGAGGGCATTCGGCATGTGATGACGCCACCGGTACCGGCGCCGGTCAGCGCGGGCGCCGTGCAATGGAGGCGGTCATGAGCGTGCGTCGGGTCGGCTTCATGCTCGAGCAGTTCCCGGCGCTGTCGGAGACCTTCGTGCTGCAGCAGGTCACCGGCCTGATCGACCAGGGCCTAGATGTTCGCGTGTTCGCCAACTACCCCGGGCGGCTCGATGTCCAGCACGGTCCGGTGGCTTCATACAAGCTCGCGGAGCGGACGACCTACATGTCGATCCCGTCAGCCAGCGGTGTGCGCGAGGAATCGGTTTTCCCGCTGTGGCAACAGACTTGGATCGACGAAGAGCAGAAGTTCCGTCGCAATGCCGGTCGTATTCTCGCGGCGGTGCCGATGCTGGCGCGCAGCCTCCTGCGGGCGCCGCGCGCGACGATGGATGTGCTCGACAGTCGCGCTTACGGCTATCACGCGAACTCGCTGTCGTCGCTATACCGGTTGAACTCCGTCGCGGCGCTGGGCTGTCACATGGACGTGGCCCACTCGCATTTCGGCCCGGTCGGTCGCGCCTTCCAATTTGTTCGCAAGCTTTGGCACAGTCCTCATGTCGTGACTTTCCACGGCTTCGACTTTTCAAGCTGGCCGCGCAAGTTTGGCGCGAGTGCATATACGGGGCTTTTTGCCAGCGCCGACCTAGTGACGATCCACAGCGATTTCGGCCGTTCGCGCCTCGTCGCATTGGGCTGTCCGGCCGAGAAGATTCGCATCCATCCGTGCGGTGTCGATCTGGATGTGTTCCGCCGCCTCCGACAGCCTGGCAGCGAGAATGGCGCCGGTCCGGTGGTCGTTCTGACGGTCGGTCGCATGGTCGAGAAGAAGGGCATACTGGAAGCCGTCGAGGCGATCGACATCGCTCGCCGCTCGGCCCCGAACCTGGTCTACGAGGTCATCGGCGACGGGCCTCTGCGCGACAACATTCGCACCGCTATCGCGGATCGTGGGCTCAGCGATCACGTGATCCTGCATGGCGCCCGGGACACCGACTTCGTTCGCGAGCGCATGCAGGCCGCCGACATTTTCCTGCTTCCCAGCCAGACGGCAGCCGACGGTGACGAGGAGGGCACGCCGGTGTCGCTGCTCGAGGCGCAGGCGGCTGGCCTGCCGGTCATCTCCA
>CAZVLI010000146.1:0-8136 GCA_964627965.1 uncultured Rhodospirillales bacterium | reverse complement strand
GCGCTGCTGCTGTCCGCCGGAGAGCGTCGCGGCGCGTTGCAGGGCCTGGTCGACGATGCCGAGCCGGTCGAGGGCGGCCAGCGCCGCCTCGATCTCGTCGGCGGAGAACATCGCGAACATGCTCTTGAGCAGGTTGTGACTGTTCAGTCGGCCGAGCATCACGTTGGTCACCACATCGAGACGCGGCACCAGGTTGAACTGCTGGAAGATCATCGCGCAGTCACGCTGCCACCGGCGCATCGTGCCGCCGCGCAGCGCCAGGACGTCGCGGCCGTCGATCACGATCTCGCCGTCGGTCGCCGGGGTCAGGCGGTTGATCATGCGCAGCAAGGTCGACTTGCCGGCGCCGGAACGACCGATCACCCCCACCATCTGCGGCTTGTCGAGGGCGAAGGAGACGTTGTCGACCGCCCGTGTCTTGCCGAACTGCTTGGTGAGGTTCCTGACCTGCATTCGCCGCCGCTTGCCCGCCTTTGAAAGTCCGGGCGCTGTATGCCGCCGGGACCTCGACGGTCATAAAGGCTGTCGGAGACAGTCTCGTGACCGAGACATGACGCTGGGATGACAGGCGCTGTCGCATCGACGATTGCCGGCGTCGCACCGGCGCACTAGGGTCCGCCGCGAGTGCCGCTGCGTTGCGGCCAGGGAAATCCACGATGTTCGCCGCGCTCGCGCCGGTCGCCGCTCTTCTGGTCAGCGTTGCCATCCTGTTCGCGGGCAACGGCCTGCAAGGCACGCTGTTGCCGTTGCGGGCGCAGATCGAGAGCTTTAGCCCGTTGTCGATCGGTGTGATGGGCTCGGCCTATTACGCCGGGTTCGTCGCCGGCTGCCTGATCGGGCCGTTCGCGGTGCGCCGGGCCGGGCATATCCGCGCCTTCGCCGCGTTGGTGGCGATTGCCTCGTGCACCGCGCTGGCCCATGCAGTGCTGCTCAATCCGGTGCTGTGGTGGGCCGGGCGCGCGGTGACCGGCTTCTGCTTCTCCGCGCTGTTCATGATCATCGAGAGCTGGCTCAACGAGAAGTCGACGAACGAGACCCGCGGCCGCGTGTTCTCCACCTACATCATCATCAACCTGTCGATGATGACCGCCGGGCAGTTCCTGCTGACGCTGGATTCACCAGCCAATTTCGCGTTGTTCGCGCTGGCCTCGGCGCTGGTGTCGCTGGCCACGGTGCCGCTGTCGCTGACGACGCAGGCGCAGCCGGCGCCGTTGCAGCGCGTGCAGGTGCGGGTCCGGCGCCTGTTCCGCATATCCCCGGTCGGATTCGTCGGCTGCCTCGCTGTCGGGGCTGGCAACGGCGCCTTCTGGGCGCTAGGGCCCGTCTTCGCCCAGGCGGAAGGCGATGCCAGCACGCTGCGGGTGGCGCTGTTCATCAGCCTGGCGGCGATGGCCGTCGCGATCAGTCAGTGGCCGATCGGTTTCCTGTCCGACCGCATGGACCGGCGGCTGGTGATCATCTTCTGCGCGCTGGGCGCGGCGGTCGCCGGCGGCGCGCTGGCGCTCTTCGGTATCGGCTACGGTGCCTGGCTGTACCCGCTGGCCGCCGGTTTCGGCCTGTTTGCCTTTCCGCTCTACGGGCTGTCGGTTGCCCACACCAACGACTACGTCAATCCCGAGGACTACGTGGAGACGGCCAGCGCGCTGCTGCTGATCTTCGCCGGCGGCGCCACGCTCGGGCCTTTCGTCGCCTCCTCGATCATGCAGGCACTGGGGCCGGCGTCGTTGTTCGCCTTCTCTGGCGGGGTCTATCTCCTGCTCGCGATCTTCGCCCTGGCGCGGATGCGGATGCGCGCGCCGGTATCGGAAGCCGAGCGGGCGACGTTCGTGGAGGCCGCGGTCGCCTCGCAGACGGTATCGGCGATCGATCCCGGTCTCGGTGCGGAGGAAGATGACGCCGACGACGACCAGCCGGCGTGGATTTCGGGTGGCTGGGGGCAGCCGGCGGCCCATGTTATTGATAGGCATGTATTTTCCAGCAAAGAGTACCGGGACCGTTGCGGGACATCGTCGCTAGGTCGGGCCGGCGCCTGGCCTTGACCCTGCTGCTGGCGCTGACGCCCGGCCTGGCCTTGGCGCAGCAGGAAATCCCCTATTCGGTCAACATCGTCGGCGCCGACGACGACGAGCTTCAGGACCTGTTGGAGCAGTCCTCGCAGCTGATCGAGCTAGAGGACCGGCCGCCGCTGTCCGTGGCCAGGCTTCGCGCCCGCGCGAACGCCGACGTGGAACGCCTGACCAAGACGCTGCGCAGCCAGGGCTACTACGACGCGAAGGTCGAAGTGGCGCTCGACGCCCAGGCGCGCCCGGCGACGGTGAGCCTGCTGGTCGCGCCGGGTGAGGTTTATACGCTGGCCGCGTTCTCGGCACGCTTCGTCGGTGGCCCGCCACTGCCGACCGAGCAGATGCCGCTGCTGGCCGACATCGGGTTGACGAAAGGCAAGGCGGCGCGGGCCGCGTCGATCCTCAGCGCCGAGAACCAAGTGGTCGAGCATCTGCGCCAGAACGGTTTTCCGCTGGCGAAACGGCTCGACCACCAGGCGCTGATCTATCGCGACAGCCGCACCATGACCGTCGCCGTCGATATCGACCCGGGCCCGCCCGCCAGCTTCGGCAAGGTCAAGGTCGACGGGCTGGAACGGGTCGACCTGGCCCATGTCCGCCGGCTGATCCCCTGGCGAACCGGCGATCGATATGACGACCGGCAGGTGCAGGCGGCGCGACGCAAGCTGGCGAGCGATGCCTTGTTCGCCTCGGCGGCCGTGACCCCGGCCGAGCAAGTGAAACCGGACGGGAGCATCGACGTGGCGGTGTCGGTGCGCGAGGCGGACCGCCGCTCCGTCGGCGCCGGCGTCACCTACTCGACCGACATCGGCCCCGGCGCCAACGTATTCTGGGAGCATCGCAACCTGTTCGGCGAAGGCGAGAAGCTGCGGCTCAGCCTCCTGGGTGCACTGAACGAGCAGGCCGCCGAGGCGAATTACGAAGACGCCAGCATCGGCGACGGCCGCTTCACCCTGTTCTCCGATTTCAGCGTCGCCAATCGGTTGCTGGAGGCCTACGACGAACGCGCCGCCAGCCTGACGACGGCCCTGCAATGGGCGGTGGGCGAACACTGGAAGACGCGCGCCGGCGTCTCGCTGGAGCTGCAGGAGATCGACGACGAGACCGACCCGGACACGCAGCGCTTCTTCCTCGTCGGTCTGCCGCTCGCCCTCAGCCGCGACGATACCGACGACCGACTGAACCCGACCCGGGGCAGCCGGCTCACCTTCTCGGTCACGCCCTATGCCGGGACCGGCACGCGCTTCGTCAACTTCGTCTCGGCCACGGTGGGCGGCTCGGCCTACTACGGCCTCGATCCGAATAGACGGTTCGTGCTCGCCGGCCGGGCGCGGCTGGGCATCCTGACGGGCGAGCCGGTCGAGGATATCCCGGCCAGCAAGCGCTACTACGCCGGCGGCGGCGGCTCGATCCGGGGCTACGAATTCCAGTCGGTGGGCCCGTTGGACGACGGCAACGACCCGACCGGCGGCCGCTCGCTGCTGGAATTCTCCGGCGAGCTGCGTATCAGGCTGACGGATACCATCGGCGTGGTGCCGTTCATCGACGCCGGTACCGCGTCGACGACCGAGTACCCGACGCTGGAAGAGGAGCTGCAGTGGGCGGCCGGGCTCGGCCTGCGCTACTACACCGCGATCGGTCCGTTGCGCGCCGACATCGCGGTACCGTTGAACAAGCGCGACTTTGACGACGACTACCAGTTCTATGTCTCGCTCGGACAATCCTTCTGACCGGCCGCCACGGCGGCGCCGGCGCTGGCCCTGGTGGCTGGCGGCGGTGGTGCTGCTCGTGGTTGCCGTACCGATCGCGGCGGCGCTGGTCGCGCTCAACACCGACGCCGGACGCCAGGCGATCGCGCGCGCGGTCGAGCAGGCGGCGAGCACGCCGGGTGAGGCAGCGGTCCGCCTTGGCCGGCTCGATGGCTCGCTGCTCGGAGCGTTCGCGCTGGATGCCGTCAGTGTCGAGGACGCCGACGGTGCCTGGCTGCGGCTACGCGACATCCGCGTCGCCTGGTCGCCCTGGGCGCTGCTCGGCGGCACGCTCGCGGTCGAGAGCATCGCCGTCGAACGGATCGAGGTCCTGCGCCAGCCGACGCCGCCCGCGACGTCCGAGGAGCCATCGGCGGCGCTGCCGGACCTGCCCGTCGATGTGGCGATCCGCAAGCTGACACTGGCGCGGGTCGAATTGGCCGAGGTCGTCCTTGGTCAGGCGGCGGCGTTCACCGTCGATGGCGAGATCAGCGGTACGCCCCCGCAGACGGTCGTCGCACGCTTTGACGTGAACCGGCTGGACGGGGTTGCGGGCAAGGTGATGGTGCGCGCGACGCTGCGCGGCCGCGACGAGCATCTGTCACTCGCGGCGACGGCGCAGGAACCTGCCGGCGGCCTGCTCGCGCGGCTTCTCGAACTGCCCGACCTGCCGGCGCTCGATGCCGGGCTCGACGGCGAGGGGACGCTGTCGGACTGGCGCGGTCGGGCGACGTTGGCGCTGCCGGGCCTGTACCGCGCCGAGGCGAGGCTCCACCTGCAGGGTTTTGAGCTGAGCGTCGAGGGCACGGGCACGGCCGGGCGGGATTTCGTCGAGCCGCCGTGGGCGCTGGTGAATGGGACCACGTCGGTGGCGCTTGCCGCTGGTTGGGATCCGAATGCCGAGGTCGCACAGCTCCGCTCGCTGGAAGCCGTTGGCGCGGCCTGGCGCGCGCAGGCAACCGGTCGCTTTGCGCTCGAAACCGAGGAGGGCGAGGTCGCGGCCGGCTTCACGATCACCGACGCGGCGACGCTGGCACCGCTTGCGGGTGGCGTTCTCGTCCCGGGCCTGGAGGCGACGGTCGATGCGCGCGGCGGCCTTGCAGAGATCGATGCCAAGATCCGCGTCGTGGCGCCTGACCTTCGCCAGGGCGAGATCGTCGCGGGCGATGTTGCCGCCGACGTAACGCTGCGCGGGCCACCGGTGGGGCCTTTCGCGGTCGCCGGCGCCGGCCGTGTCGCGTCGCTGACAGTGCCCGGCGTGCCGGCGACGTACCTTGACGGCGGTCTCGTCTGGTCGGTCAACGCGCGGGCCGATCTCGATGCCTTGCAGATACGTCTCGACAAGTTCGCCGGCGCGGCGGCGCTGGCCAAGGTCGAGGGCAACGGCAGCCTGGAGCTGGCCAGCGGCGATATCGCGGCCGACATGGCGATCACCGTGCCCGACCTGTCGCCGTTTGCCCCGCTCCAAGGTCCCGCGCGGTTCGATGTCGCCGCGCTGGCCGGTGGCTTCGGCGAATACTTCGCCGCCGATGTCGCCGGGCGGATCGACGCGACCTCGCCCGATCCGGCGATCGCCGCCGCGCTGCAAGGCGGCGCGCGTGTGACCGCGCGGCTCAGTGGCGGCCTCGACGGTGTGCTCGACCTGGAGCGGGCGACGGCGGAGACATCCACCGTCAGCGCCAGCGCGGCCGGCGGCCTGGACGAGAACTTCTCGCGCCTGCGCGCCAGCTACCGCGTCGACGTGCCGAACCTGGCACCCTTCGCGCCTGTCTCCGGTGCTGCCCGCGTAGAAGGCACCGCCGCCGGTGGGTTCGACAATCTCGCTGCCAACGGTCGTGTGAGCCTCAGCGACATCGTCGTCGAGAACCAGAAGGTGCCGACGGCCACCGTCGACTACCGACTTACCGGATTGCCGACGCGAGCGCGCGGCGGGATCGAAGCCAACGCGCAGACGCCGGTCGGCGCGGTTGCTGCCCGCACGACGCTGGCGATGACGGCCGACCGGCTCGACCTCGCAGACATCGACGTCGTCATTGCCGACGGCGGCCGCGCGACCGGCGCGCTCCAGCTGCCGCTTGCTGGCGGCTCGGTCACGGGGGCGCTGAGCGCCGAAGCGGCGGCGCTGAAACCCTTCCTGACCCTCGCCGGGCTCGCGGGCGACGGGCGTGCGCGAGCCGACATTCAGCTTTCCAGCATCGCCGGCCGGCAGGGCGCCAGCATCGACGCGCGCGTTGACGATCTCCGGCTCGACGTCGACGGGCAGTCGGTCACGGTCGCGAGTACGACCCTGCAAGTCAGCAACGCCGATGTGGCGCGGCGCACGGTCGAGGCGCTGGCGCTGCGGGTCGCCAATGCCGTCGTCGGCCCGGATCGTCTGGACAGCGTCGCCATTGACGCCGCCGGTGCGGCCGAGCGCATGTCGGTGACGGTTGCGGCGGACGGCGACGTTCGAGGTCGCCTGACCCTGAACGCACGGGCCGAGGTGGCGGCGAACGAGACCGGGCTGGCCGCCACGGTCGCCAGCTTCGAGGGCGAGGCGCTGGGCGAGACACTGGCGTTGAACAAGGCGGTGTCGGTGCAGCAGTCGGCCGGTGCTCTCGCCGTGCAGGGGCTGGATCTGCGGGTCGGGCCGGCGCGGATCGCGGGTGACGCGCTGATCGGCGCGGAACAGGTGGCGATCGACCTGCGGTTGGATGACCTGGACCTGTCGAAACTGCGGGCCCAGGCCGGCCTGAACGGTCGCATCGACGGGCTCTTGCGGGTCTCCGGCGTCGGTGCGGCGCAGACCGGCAATCTGAGTTTGACCGCGCGCGATGTCGGACTGGCCGATCTGCCGGACGCCGGTCCCGCCGCGGCCGACATCCAGGGCACGCTCGATGGCGGCCGGCTGCGGGTAAGCGGCGAGATCGGCGGGGTCGGGACCACGCCGCTGATCTTCGCCGGCAACGTGCCGCTGGCCATCGGTGGCGGGCAACTGGTGGCGGTGGCGCCAGACTTGCCGATCGCGGGCGACGTCGCCTGGGAAGGCGAGATCGCCGAGATCTGGCCGTTCGTGCCCTTGCCGACGCATCTGCTGAGCGGTCGCGGCAGCCTGAAGTCCAACGTCGCCGGCACGCTCGCGGCACCGCGACTCAGCGGCTCGGCCGGGCTCAGCAACGGGCGCTACGAGAGCCTGGAGGGCGGCACCATCATCTCCAACCTGACCGTCAAGGTCAGCCTGGCAGGCGACAAGGTGGTTCTGGAGCAGTTCAGCGGCGACGACGGCAGCGGCGGCACGCTCAGCGCCGCCGGCGAGGTGCAATTGCCGCAGAACGACGCCTTGCAGGCGCTGATGCGCGGCACGCTGGCGAACATCACCCTGCTGCGCCGCGACGATATCGTCGCCAGCCTGAGCGGCGAGGCCGAGGTCACGCTGGCCGGCGAGCGGGGCCAGGTCGTCGGCCGCTTCCGCACCGAAACGGTGGAGGTGTTTATCCCCGACAGGCTGCCGCTCGAAGTCGCGGAGCTCGACGTGGTCGATGCGGCGGCACCGCCAGAGACCGAGCAGAAGCGGCCGCCGGCGCTGGTCGCCGACCTCGACGTGCAGGTCGATCTGCCGAAGCGGGTCTACGTGCGTGGGCGCGGCCTGGATACCGAATGGGAAGGCCAGGTACAGGTCACCGGTACCAGCGCGGCGCCGGAGATCGCCGGCGAGCTGACGCTGGTGCGTGGCAGCCTGGCGCTGCTGGGCAAGGATTTCCAGCTCACCGAGGGCCGTGTCGTGTTGCCCGGCGGCGCCAAGCCCGATCCGCAGATCGCGGTGACCGCGACGCATCAGGCGAGCGACCTGGAGGTCGTCGTCAAGGTGACTGGGCCGGCGACCAATCCCGACTTCACGCTGACGTCGGTGCCCGCGTTGCCGCAGGACGAGATCGTCGCGCGGCTGTTCTTCGGCAAGGGCGCGACGCAGCTCTCGGCGCTGGAGGCGGCACAGCTTGCGGCGGCCATCGGCGAGCTCACCGGCGTCACCTCCGGGCCGGGCCTGATCGACCGGGTGCGCAACTCGCTCGGAGTCGACGTCCTGCGCGTGGAGACCGCCGACGACGGCTCGGCCGCCGTGAGCGCGGGCACCTATGTCACGGAAGGCGTCCTGGTCGGCGTGCAGCAGGGTGCGGCGGTCGGTTCCGGCGCGGTCTCCGTCGAGGTCGAGGTGACACCGAACATCTCGGTCGAGAGCAAGGTCAAGCAGACCGGTGCCACCAGCGTCGGTGCCAAGGTGAAGTGGGACTACTAGGCGGATCGGTGGCGGCTTAAGCCCCACCTCATTGAACATTAGGACGAACCTA
>CAZVLI010000145.1:0-8144 GCA_964627965.1 uncultured Rhodospirillales bacterium | reverse complement strand
CCTCGTACTTCCACAGGTGCAGCGCCGGTTCGGTGAACTGGTCGGCGAGCAGGCCGAAGCCGGGAATGTTCGCCGTCCAGCCGAAGCCGGACGGGCCGAAGTCGAGAAAGGTGACCTTCAGCGCGTCTCCGGGCGCCGCACCGTCGATCCAGACCGGTCCGGAGACCGGGTTGATCTTGTCGAAGTCGAGCGCGGCAATGGTGTCCACGGTCGCGTCGGGGCCGATCTGGCCGCCGGACGAGTCCACCGTCTCGAAGGTCACGCGCTCGCCCGGCGTGATCTTCAAGGCCGGCTCGTTGCCGTTGTCCCAGCCGAAGTGGTGTTGATGGTCGTGAATGGTGTGGCGGGCCGCCATGGTGCACCTCCGCTGTCGTCCCAACGAAAGTTTAGGGGGATGGGCGCGACGGCGTCACTTGTCCTGTTTCGGACCGATCGGCGCTTGCCTGCCGGTAGGCGGCGTCAAGTCGCGCCAGCACGCTCTCGTGGCCTGCGGGCGGCGGCGTACCAAGGTGCAGGTGGCGCAGCTCGGCCATGAAGTCGGCCCATAGCGGCGGGCCACCTTCCTCCAGGACCTGCGCGCGGATCGCCAGTTCCGGCGTCACTGGCAGGTGGCGGCGACCCCATCCACCCATGACCGCGATCATAGGCACCAGCTCGATGGCTTTGTCGGTAAGGCTGTAGATCGCCTTCTGCTTGTGGCTGGGATCGTCCGCCTTGGTCAGCAGTCCTTCGGCGACCAGCCGCTTGAGCCGATCGGCGAGGATGTTGGTTGCGATACCTTCCAGCGACCCGGACAGCAGCTCGCGGAAGTGGCGCCGGTTCCCGAACATCACGTCGCGAATGACGATCAGGCTCCAGCGGTCGCCGAGCGCCTCTAGCGTTAGGTTGATCGGACAGCCGGAACGGTGCGTAGACATACCGCTTGCAATATACAATCGGTCTGGCTAGAAACAACCAGTTGCAATGTGCAATTGGTTGGGAGCCGTCGTGACCATGAGCAATGCCGATACCGCGCGAGCCGCCTTCGTGGCCTATGCGAACGACGACCGCGAGGCCATCGAGACCCTGATCGCCGACGATTTCAGCTTCACCAGCCCACTCGACAACGGTATCGACCGCGCCACCTATTTCGATCGTTGCTGGCCAAACCACGAGCGTCTGGCGCGGTTCGACTTCGTGCGCGTGGTCGAGAACGGCCCGGAAGTAATGGTCACCTACGAGTGCGAAACGGTCGACGGCCGCCGCTTCCGTAACACCGAAGTGCTGACGATCCGCGACGGCAAGATCCGCGCGGTGGAAGTGTATTTCGGCTGGTCGCTACCGCATCCGGCGGCGCCAAGAGGATTTGTCAAATCCGAGTAATTTCATAGGTTTGAGTTGGAATGCTCACAATTTACTTGCATCACTTCTCGTCGTATTCGCAAAAGGCCAAGGTCGCCTTCTACGAGAAGGGCATCGACTTCGCGCTCAGGGAGCTCGACTTCACCGAGGCGATCACCAGGGAGTTCGCCGAGCTCTGGCCTGTGCAGCGCTTCCCGGTAATGACCGACGGCGATGCAGTCGTCTTCGAGGCGACGTGCATCGCGGAGTATCTCGACCTCAACTTCCCGGACACGCCGCGCCTGATCCCGTCGGACCCGGCGGCGGCGCTCGACGTGCGGATGTGGGACCGGTTCTTCGACAACTATGTGATGTATCCGGTACAGCGGATCGTCGGCGCCGCGATTGGCTGGGAGCCGAAGGACAGTGGCGGCGTCGAACGTGCCCGCGAGATGCTGGTGGCGTCCTACGGCATTCTCGACGATCGCATGGCGGATCGCGAGTGGGCGGCCGGCGAAGACTTCACCCTCGCGGATGCGGCCTCCGCCCCGGCGCTTCTCTACGCCGACTGGACGGAGGCGATTCCCGCGACATTCACCCACGTGCATGCCTACCGCGCGCGTCTGTTGGCGCGGCCGAGCTATGCCCGCGCGCTGGACGAAGCACGGCCGTTCCGCCACCTGTTCCCGCTCGGCGCGCCGGAGGGGCGCGACTGAGCTGGCAGCCGTTCCGCCGAGGCGCGGGGACGGGCTAAGCTACAGCCCGTCAACCGCGTGGAAGCCGCTCCATGAACTCGATCCTTTTCCGCAACTGCCGTCTGCTCGACCCCGAACGGGACGAGACCGTCGAGGGTTTCGAGCTGCTGGTGGATGGCGGGCGGATCAAGGAGGTCTCCGACCGGCCGATCCAGGCAGCGACTGCCGATGTCGTCGACGGCGGCGGGCGGACGCTGATGCCCGGCCTGATCGACTGCCACGTGCACGTCGTGCTGTCGGAGGTGTTCATCCGCACGTTGGAGAACATTCCCGTCACGCTAATGACCGCGCGCGCCATGGCGCTGATGGGTGCGATGCTGGATCGCGGCTTCACGACGGTGCGCGATACCGGCGGCGCGGACTGGGGCCTGAAGGCGGCGGTGGAGCAGGGGCTGTTCCCGGGGCCGCGCCTGTTCATCGCCGGCCGGGCGCTGGGGCCCACGGGCGGGCATAGCGACGGGCGACGGCGCACCGATACCTCGCCGTCGGGCGGCACTGCCGACGCGCTGTCCTTCGCCATGGGCATCGCCGACGGCGTCGACGGCGTGCGCAAGGCGGTGCGCGAGGAGATGCGCCAAGGCTGCGACCACATCAAGCTGATGATGTCGGGCGGCGTGTCGTCGCCCTATGACCCCCTCGACAGCCTGCAATTCTCGCCGGTCGAGGTCGCGGCGGCGGTGGAGGAGGCGCACGCCTTCGGCCGCTACGTCTGTGCCCATGCCTATACGCCCGAGGCGATCCAGCGTGCCGCGCATGGCGGCGTGCGCTCCATCGAGCATGGCAACCTGGTCGACGAGCCGACCGCCACGCTGATGGCCGAGAAGGACATGTTCCTGGTCGCCAACCTCGTCACCTACTACGCGATGCGTGAGCGCGCCGCCTCGTTCGGCATGCCGGCGGAGATGCTGGAGAAGAACGAACTGGTGATCGAGGGCGGCCTGCGCAGCCTGGAGATCTGCAAGCGTGCCGGCATTCCCGTGCCCTACGGCACCGACCTGCTGGGTCAGCTCCAGGAGGAGCAGAGCCGCGAGTTCGAGCTGCGGGCGCAAGTGCTCTCGCCGCTGGAGGTCGTGCGCCAGGCGACCACGGTCGGTGCTCAGCTTCTGCGGCGCGAAGGCGAACTCGGCTGCCTGCGACCCGGCGCACACGCCGACCTGCTGCTGGTCGAGGGCGACCCGCTGGCGGATATCGGCCTGCTGGCGCATCCGGCGGAAAGCTTGGCGATGGTGATGCAAGGGGGCGACATGCACCTGAACCGGCTGCCGCGCGGGGACGGCCAATGACCCAGACGCTGCTGATCGCCGGTGGCCTCGTGTTGGACCCCTCGGGTGACGGCCAGCCTCGCGCGCTGGATATCCGGGTCGAGGACGGGAACATCGCGGCGCTGGTGCCGCCGGGCAGCGACACCGACGCGAACGTGGAGCGGTTCGACGCCAGCGGCCACATCGTCATTCCGGGCCTGATCAACGCGCACACCCATTCGCACGGGGCGCTCGGCAAGGGTCTGCTCGGCGACCGCTGGCCGCTGGAGCTGCTGCTGAACGCCGCGCCGGGCGTGACCGGCGGGCGCAGCGCGCAGCAGAAGCGGCTGTCGGCGATCCTGTCGGCGGTAGAGATGGCGAAGAAAGGCTGCACCGCCTGCTACGACCTCTGCGTCGAACAGCCGCTGCCGACCGAGGACGGCCTGCTGGCGGTGGCCGACGGCTATGCCAGCGTCGGGCTGCGCTGCGTGCTGGCGCCGATGATGTCGGACACGACGCTGTATCACGCCATGCCCGGGCTATGGGGCTCGCTGCCCGAGGCGCTGCGCCCGCCAGCGATGCCGGACGATGCCTGGCGTCAGGCGCTGGCGGTGGTCGAGCGGGTGGTGGCGGCCTGGCCGCATGACCGCGACCGCTTGCGGCTAGCCCTGGGCCCGACCATCCCGATGCACTGCTCTGACGATTTCCTGGTGGCCTGCGCGCGGATGTCGGCCGAGACCGGGCTGGCGGTGCAGACACATCTGGCGGAGTCGGTGGTGCAGGCCAGCGTCGCGCGCGAACGCTATGGCCGGTCGCTGACCGCGCATCTCGACCATATCGGCCTGCTGAGCGAGCGGTTTTCCGGCGCGCATGCGATCTGGATCGACGACGAGGATATCGAACTGCTGGCAGCGCGCGGCTGCGCCATCGCGCATAACCCGCCGAGCAACCTGCGGTTGGGTTCGGGCGTCGCGAAGCTGCGCAAGATGCTGGATGCCGGCATTGCCGTCGGCATCGGCACCGACGCTTCCAACACGTCGGACGGCCAGAACATTATCGAGGCGATGCGACTGGGCGCCTACCTGTCGCGCGCCGACGAGCGCGATCCGGACCGCTGGGTCGATGCGCTGGAAGCGCTCCGTTGTGTCACCGAGGGCAGCGCGCGGGTGCTCGGCATGGCCGACAGGATCGGGCGGATCGCGCCGGGCCATGCCGCCGACCTGGTGTTCCTGCGCCGCGACGACATCACCTACGTGCCGGATGGTAACCTGTTGATACAGTTCGTGTTCGCCGAGTCCGGTATCTCGATCGACCGCGTCATGGTCGGCGGCAAGTCCATCGTCGTCGATGGCCGCATGACCACGCTGGACGAGCGCAAGCTGTATGACGAGGCGCGGGCCACCGCGGCCGATCTGGCCGAACGCTTGGCGCCGCAGCGCGCGCGGCAGACCGAGCTGGTCAGCTACGTGATGGATTTCTGCCGCGGACGGTATCCCGGCGACACCGAAGGGAGAGGCGTGTGACCGGCAGTGTCACCATCCACGGCATCAAGAACTGCGACACGATGAAGAAGGCGCGGGCCTGGCTCGACGGCAAGGGCATCGACTACGCCTTCCACGACTACAAGAAGGCCGGAATCGACGCGGCGACGCTGCGCGGCTGGGCCGGCCAGGTCGGGTGGGAGGTGCTGTTGAACAAGGCCGGAACCACCTTCCGCAAGCTGCCCGATACCGACAAGGCCGGTCTCGACGAGGCCAAGGCGATCGACCTGATGGTGGCGCAGCCGTCGATGATCAAGCGTCCGGTGCTGGACGTGGACGGCAAATTGCTGGTCGGCTTCAAGCCGGACCTGTATGAGGGCGCCTTCGGCTAGCTCTGGAAGTCGCCGAACAGCTTGGCCAGCAGCGCGATGAGGGCGGCGATGGCGAGCCAGATGGCGATGTTGCGCAAGGTGGACTTCTGGCGCAGGTTCCAGGCCAGGATGCCGGGCGCGATCACCGCCAGCAGCAGGCCGAGATAGGTCAGGCGGATCAGGTCGGACTGGTCCATGGCCGTGTGACCATAAGCCGCGACGGCCGGGTTGTCCCGGGGGCGGTCGCTGAGTAGTGTACGCGGCCGCCCGCCAAGGGAAGCGCGGGGGCCGAAAAGGGAACGGAAAGCCACTTGTCCGACATCTTTCGCGAAGTCGACGAGGACGTCCGCAAGGACCAACTCACCGCGCTGTGGAAGAAATACGGCGTCCTGGTGATCGCCGCGGCCTTGGCGCTGGTGGTCGGCACCGGCGCGTCGGTGGCCTGGCGCGAGTATCAGGCCAGCGTGCGCGACCAGGAGGCGCAGGCCTACCTCACGGCCGTCACCTCGCTCGAGGAATCCGGCACCGGCCCGGGGCTTGGCGAACTGGGTCGCCTCGCGGCCGAAGGCGATACCGGTTACGCGACGCTGGCGCGCCTGCAGGAGGCGGCGGCGCTGCAGCGGTCCGGCGACAGCCAGGCGGCGGTGGCGAGTTACGACACGCTGGCCGACGACGACGACGTGCCCACGGTCTATCGCGACCTGGCCCGGTTGCTGGCGGCCCTGGTGCTGCTCGACGACGGGTCGGCCGACGCCGTGTCGGCGCGGGTCAATGCACTGCTGGTGCCGGACAATCCCTGGCAGTTCAATGCCCGCGAAGTCGACGCGATCCTGGCGCTGCGCGAGGGCCGGCGCGATGCCGCGGCCGACAAGTTCAAGAGCCTGGCCGATGACAACGAAGCGCCGCAGGGCATGCGCAACCGCGCGCGGCAGGTGCTGGCCGTGCTCGGCGTCGCGACGGAGTAGCAACATGCGGTTCGCGCGCGGGTGCGCGGTGGCGGCGCTGCTGGCCGGCTTGCTGGCCGGTTGCGAGTTGCCGGACTGGCTGGGTGAGCGTGAGGATCCGCCGCTGCCGGGCGAGCGCATCTCGGTGCTCAGCCTCGACAAGACCCTGGAACCGGATCCCCGTATCGCCGACTTGGAGGTGCGTCTGCCGCCGCCGTGGCGCAACCCGGCGTGGCCGCAGCCTGGCGGTGTCGCCTCGAACGCCATGCATCACCTGGAACTTGGCGACGCGCTGGCGCAGGTCTGGCAGGTCGATATCGGCGCTGGCGCCGACAGCGCGCGTCGGCTGGGCGCGATGCCACTGGTCGCCGGCGGCAAGATCTTCGTGATGGATTCGCAGTCGTCCGTTGCTGCCTTCGATGCCGAGAGCGGTCGACAGCTTTGGCGGGTCGGCCTCCGTCCCAAGTTCGAGGAACGCGGCGCGCACGGCGGCGGCATTGCCTTCGACCGTGGCCGCCTGTTCGCGACCACCGGCTACGGCGACGTGTTCGCGCTCAACGCCGAGACCGGCAAGATGTTCTGGAAGCGCAGCATCGGCGTGCCGCTGCGCGCGGCACCGTCGGTCGATGGTGGCCGGGTCTTCGTCATTTCCTACGACAACCAGCTCAACGCGCTTTCCGACGTCGATGGCGAGGTTCTGTGGACCCATGCCGGCATTCCGGAGGATGCCGGCCTGCTGGGCAGCGCCTCTGCCGCGGTCGAAGGCGATATCGTCGTCGCGCCGTACTCGTCGGGCGAGTTGTTCGCCATGCGGGTGGAGAACGGACGCGTGCTGTGGTCCGACCAGCTGATCAGCGCTGCCGGCGCCACGGCGCTGGCGGCGCTCTCGGACATTCGCGGCCGACCGGTGCTGGATCGCGGGCTGGCGATCGCCATCAGCCATGCCGGCCGCATGGTCGCCATCGAGGCCCGTACCGGCGAGCGGATCTGGGACCTCGACGTTGCCGGCATCGAGACACCGTGGGTCGCCGGCGATTTCATCTACGTCGTCACGACGTCGGCCGAGGTGGTTTGCGTGTCGCGACGCGACGGCCGGATCCGCTGGGTGACCCAGCTGCAGCGTTTCGAAGACGTCGAGGACAAGGACGACCCGATCCTGTGGACGGGGCCGGTGCTCGCCAGCGACCGGTTGGTGCTCGTTTCCAGTCACGGTTTCGCGGTGGCGATCTCGCCCTATGACGGCCATCTGCTGGGGCAGATGGAACTGCCGGGCGGCGTCGCGCTGCCGCCGGTCGTGGCCGACGGCGTCCTCTACCTGTTGACCGACGACGCCGACCTCATCGCACTGCGCTAGACTGGCCCCACCATGGCCCTGACCGTCGCCATTGTCGGCCGGCCGAATGTCGGCAAGTCGACCCTGTTCAACCGCCTGGTCGGCAAGCGGCTGGCGCTGGTCGACGACCGCCCGGGCGTCACCCGCGACCGTCGCGAGGGCGAGGCCCGGATCGGCGATCTCAGCTTCCGCCTGATCGATACCGCCGGCCTGGAGGAAGCCGATAAGGACACGCTGTCGGCCGGCATGCAGGCGCAGACCCGGGCGGCCCTCGCGCAGGCGGATCTCGCGCTGTTCCTGATCGACGCGCGCGTTGGGGTCACGCCGGAGGATGCCGCTTTCGCGCGTGAATTGCGGGCGCAGCCGACGCCGGTGCTGCTGGTCGCCAACAAGGCAGAGGGCCTTGCCGGCGAGGCCGGGGTGCTGGACGCCTTCAGCCTCGGCCTGGGGGAGCCGCTGGCGATCTCCGCCGAGCATGGCGAGGGCATGGCCGACCTCTACGCCGTGCTCCGCGAACACGAGCGCGAGGACGAAGCGCCGGCCGACGCCGAGGGCGGGCCGCTGAAACTGGCCATCCTAGGGCGCCCGAACGCCGGCAAGTCGACGCTGGTGAACCGGCTGCTGGGCGACGAGCGCCTGCTGACCGGGCCCGAGCCCGGGGTCACGCGCGACGCGATCACCGTGCCCTGGGCCTGGAAG
>CAZVLI010000144.1:0-8158 GCA_964627965.1 uncultured Rhodospirillales bacterium | reverse complement strand
GCCGCGAAGCCTTCGCCCGGCGCCACCCGCCTGGCCGTCTCCTGCAGCATCGAGTGCTCGCTCAGCAGCGGCAACAACTGCTTCGGGTACCCCGTCCGGCTCGTCGGCCACAAACGAGTCCCCGAACCGCCAGACAAGATAATCGGATGCAGCTTGGACATGTTCGATCCTCAGGCAACAAGGTGCCGATTCAAACCGGCCCGAAGATAGGCGAGCCGGCCGTCGCGCACCACCCGAGCCGCGAGTCTAGGCCGCGTCCTCCAGGATCATGGCGGCGGCCTTCTCGCCGATCATGATGGTGGGCGCGTTGGTGTTGCCTGTGGTGAGGTAGGGCATGATCGAGGCGTCGGCGACGCGCAGGCCGTCAATGCCGACCACCTTCAGGCGCGGGTCGACCACCGCCATCGGATCGGTGCCCATCTTGCAGGTACCGACCGGGTGATAGAGCGTATTGCCCCAATCGCGTGCGAAGGCGGCGAAGGCCTCGCCGTCCGTCACGTCCGGCCCCGGCGACAGCTCGGCGACATCGTGCTCGGCGAAGCTCGGTGCGGCGAAGATGCGCCGCGCGTGCTCGACGCCGGCTTGTAGAACACGCAGATCGTCCGGGTCGGTCAGATAGTTCGGTCGGATCGCCGGGCGGGCCAGCGGGTCGGCCGAGGTCGCCATGATCGTGCCACGAGACGACGGCCGAACAGGACAAATGGCGCAGGCCACGCCGGGCTCGGTCTCCAGCGTCAGCACCTTGCCGACCTCGTAGCTCGCCGGCGTGAACAGCAACTGCAGGTCGGGGCTGGCCAGCCCGTCGCGGCTCATGCAGAAGACCTGCGCCGTGGTCACGCCGAAGGTCAGCGCGCCGTTGCCTGTGGCGAAGAAGCGAACGACCTCGCGCGCCCGGGCGACGCCGCGCGCGAGCTGGTTGATGGTCACCAGGTCGCGCACCCGGTGCACGACGCGAACCACGTAGTGGTCGGAAAGATTGGCGCCGACACCGGGCAGGTCGTGGCGCGGTTCGATGCCGACGGACTTGAGGTGTTCGGCCGGGCCGATGCCGGAGATGTGCAGGATGTGCGGCGAGTTCACTGCGCCGCCGGAGACGATCACCTCGCGACGGGCACGGACGGTTACGTCGCGCCCGCGCTGGCGGAAGGTGGCGCCGGTGCAGCGCTTGCCGTCCAGCACCAGGCCGGTGCAGACCGCGTCGGTTTCGATACGCAGATTCTGGCGCCGCTTCGCCTCGGCTAGGAAGGTGCGCGCGGTCGAGCCGCGCCAGCGCCCGCGCCGGGTCATCTGCGAATAGCCGACGCCGTCCTGCGACTTGCCGTTCAGGTCCGGGTTGAAGGCGAAGCCGGCCTCCTGCGCCGCCTGCACGAACAGGTGCGTCGCCGGCAGGATGGTGCGGTAGTCCTCCACCTCCAGCGGCCCGTCGCGCCCGCGCACGTCGTCCTCGCCGTAGGCATACGACTCCGAGCGCATGAACAGCGGCAGCACGTCCTCCCAGCTCCAGCCCCGGCAGCCGAGCTGCGCCCAGCCGTCGAAGTCGGCCGCGTTGCCGCGCACGTAGAGCATGCCGTTGATCGAGCTGGAGCCGCCGAGCACCCGCCCGCGCGGCCAGTGGATCGGCCGGTTGCCGGAGCTGGGCTCCGGTTCGGAAGCGAAGTTCCAGTTCACCGCCGGGTTGTGCAGCAGGCTCATGATCCCGGCGGGGATGTGGATCATCGGATGGCGGTCGGGCGGACCGGCCTCCAGCAGCACCACGTCGTCGCCGCCGGCGCTCAACCGGTTGGCGAGCACGCAGCCGGCCGAGCCGGCACCGACGACGACATAGTCCGCCTCCAGGTCCATCAGCCTTGCCTGGGCAGGTTCGAGGGACAGTCGCGATCCAGCGGGTAGATCGGCCGGCGCACGTCCTTCCACGGGAACAGCTCGTAGTCGGAGGTGCACGGGCCCGGCCCGGCGACCATGACGATGTCCTTGGCCAGTGGCTCGAAGCCCGCGCGGAAATGCTGCCGCGTCTTCAGCACCACGAAACGCTTCTCGGCCGGATCGATACCCAGGTGCGTGAAGCAGCCGACGTCGAACGGCTCGTAGGCGCCCTCGCTGACCACCACCTGCACCTTGCCGGTGTCGATCACCACCGAGCGGCCGATATTCGCGCGCATGCCGGTCATCATCGGCCCGGTGATGACGAAGCGCCCGTTGGAGATGCGCGTCACCTTGCCGGTGATCTCCAGCGGCTCGCCCTTCAGGTTGAGCGCCGGCACGTCCCGCTTGCCGCCGACCGGCAACGTCACCTGCTCCCCGATACCGGCCTTGATGGCCTTCGCCACGGTCTCGGGATCGCGGATCGGCCCGGCCAGCACGTCGTCGAGGCCCTGCGCGAAGACCTCCTTCAGCACCGCCATGGTGTCCTGCTGGCCGCCGGCACCGGCATTGTCGCCGTGATCGATCAGCAGCACGGGTCCGTCGCCGGCCTTGTCGGCCGCGGCCTTGGCTTCGGCGACCGACTTGTCGATGGGATCGAAGCGGTACTCGAAGTCGGCGCGGCTGTCCCAGGCCATGCCCATCAGGTCGTAGAGCAGCGCCTCGGCGCGGTCGGCGCCGCCGGCCGCCTTGGCGTCGCCGACGACGATGCAGCCAAGGCCGACATGCGGGATGTCGGCCAGCGGGAAGCCGCCGATCATCGAGACGTTCAGCACCTCGCCACTACCCTCGGCCTGTATCGCCCGTTCCATGATCGCCTGCATCGGCGGGCGCGAGGGTGCGTGCACGTTCATGTGCGACAGGATCGGCAGCGAGTGCCAGAACATCACCGGCTCGACCTCGCCCTTGAGCTTGCGCAGCAAGGTCCGGCCGCACCGTTCACCCGTCTCGTACATGTCGATGTGCGGGTAGGTGCGGTAGACGGTGACGACGTCGGCATTGTCGACCATCTCGGCCGAGAGGTTGGTGTGGTAGTCCAGCGCAACGGCGATCGGCAGGTCCGGCGCGACGGCGCGGATGCGCTTCAGCAGCTCACCTTCGCCGTCCGAATAGCCTTCCGCCACCATCGCGCCATGCAGGTCGAGGAAAGCGGCATCGCACCCGGCCTTCACCGCATCGACGATGCGACCGGCCATGTGGTCGTACGTCTCGGCGCTGCAGGGCGCGCTGGGGTGGGCGTTGGCGGCGATCGGCACCACCATCTCCGCGCCTTCGGCCTCGATCAGGTCGAAGAAGGCGGCCACCGGGCTGTTGGTGTCGCGATAGGCATCGATCGCGGCCTGGCCCGCCGCCGGTGAATCGCCGCCGCTGCCGCGACCGAATGCCGCCAGCGGCGTCGGCACCGGCGAGAAGGTGTTGGTCTCATGCCGCATGACGGCGACGACATAGCGGGGCATGGCGGACCTCAGGTCGGCGGCACGGAGGCCTGCATCGACGGCCGCTGCGAGAACTCGGCATACCAGGCCGCGAGCTTGGGATGCGCCGAGCGCCAATCGTCGTTGGCATAGCGGAAATCGAGATAGCCGAGCGCGCACGCCACGGCGATGGTGCCCAGGTTCACGCCGTCGAGCTGGTCGGCCATGCCCTCCAACGCGTCGACGGTCTGGTCCATCGAGCGCTTGTACTGCGCGATCCGCGTCGGCGACTGCTGCTCCGCCGGCCGGGCGCTTTCCCCGCGGCGTGGCACCGCCGCATCGAGCATGCCGTCGGCCATGGTCTGCAGCTTGAGCACCTGCCAGCGCGCCGGACCGTCGGCCGGCACCATCTTGTGGCCGCTCATCGCGTCCAGGTACTCGCAGATCAGCTTGCTGTCCGGCAGCACCGTGCCGTCGTCGAGCTGCATCGCCGGCAGGCGGTGGATCGGGTTGACCTTGCCGTAGCTGGAATCGTCCAGGCTCTGCAGCGTCGTCACCGGCTCGCGTTCCAGATCGATGCCGAGTTCCTCGGCCATCACGCGGACTTTGCGGACATAGGGCGAGGTCGGCGAAAAGTAGAGCTTCACGTGGGTTGTCTCCGTGTGGGTCAGGCGGCCGGCGGGATGCCGCCGCGCACCGCGCCGGCCGCGGTCTCGCGGAACAGCACGGCGAAACTGTCAGGCAATGGCCGGCTGTTCGGCATCGACAGCCATAGCCGGTGCAGCAGCCGGCGCCGGGCCGGCTCGTCGTGGTCCTCGTAGGCGGTGCGCGCGTGGAACACGACGTGGTTGTTGAGGAACTGGATCTCGCCCGGCTGCTGCATGGTCTCGAAGGCGATCTCGTCGGCGATGGCGACCATGGCGTCGAGCGCCGCCCACTGCCCTTCGGTCATCTTCGGGACGTCCGGGTTCTTCTGCGCCGCCTCGATGAAGGTGCGCGAGTAGTGACAGGTGAACTTGCCGTCGTCCGACAGGGCGAAGACCGAGATCGGGTAGAAGGCGGCGTTGTCGCCGAACTCCTCGCCCAGCCGGCTGCGGTAGATCGGCCCGAACAGCTCGTCCAGCAGATCCGGGCAGCGTTCCAGCATCGCGTTGTGCAGCGCCGGCGTGCTGACCAGCTTGCTCTCGCCGCCGGCCTTGGCCTGCGCGACGCAGAGCAGCGCCACCACGTCGGCGCGGTCGTTGTGCCAGCGGAGCTGTCCGGTGGAGTGCACGCGCGCGCGGCTGGACAGGAACGACTTGCCGTCGGCCTCGGCGACCTTGCCGTAGCGGTCCGGCGCGGCGGCGCCCTCGTCGGTCACGTCGGACATGATGAGCCCCTCGCGGCTCATCGACACCGGCGTGCCGAGATGCCGGCATAGGCCGAAGTACAGCGCCCGGCGCTCGTGCTCCGAGTAGCCGTCCAGGTTCAGGCCGGTGATCTTGGCCAGTCCCGGCCCGGTCTCCAGGAAGTCGGCGATCTCGTCCAGGCGCGACGCCAGCGTCGGCAACGGGAAGTCCTCGGCGCGCACCTCGTGCCACGCCAGGTGCCGCACGCCCACAACGGCGGCATCCAGCTCGGCGAGCTCGGCTTCGGTCAGCGCCCAGGCCCAATCGTGGCGCGCCGCGATTTCCGCCCCGGTCCAGACGGCGGGACCGGTCAGCGGCGCGCGGCCTGTCGCGGTTTCCTGCTTCAGCATGGCCTCAGCTTAGCCCTCCTCGCGTGGCCTGACATCACTGGTTTGACGATAGAAGAACAGGGCCAGCACCGTGCACACGGCCAGGAACGCGTAGACGCAACGATAGGCGAGCTCCGGCGCCGCGCCGCCGGCATCGGTCTCGAACCAGCCGACGATCACGCCCGTGGCCGCCTGAAAAGCGAACACGCCGAGAAACACCGCCAGGTTCTGGAAGGTCATGCCGCGCCCGATCAGGTGGTCGGGCAGCATCGCCCGGGCGTGCGCGTGCAGCAGCATCACGTACGAGCTGGTGAACCCGAAGGCGACCAGCAGCGCCGTCGCCGACCACAAGCCCAGTTCCGGTATCACCGCCAGCACCGTCAGCAGCACGGCGGAAACCAGCGCGCCAGTGATGATGGTGGCCTTGCGCGTGTTCGCCCAGCGCTCGACCTGCGCGTACCCGAGGATGCCGAACAGCGTCGACAGGTTCATCAGCAGCAGGATGTTGCCGCGCTCTGCGCCGCTGAGCCCGTGGATGTCGTTGAAGTAGGGGCCGGCCCAGAGGCCGATCGACGACAGCACCGTGGCGTAGCAGACGAACTGCATGGCGCAGAGCCGGCGCAGTTGCTTGTGCGCCAGGATCGCCTTCACGCCTTGCCAGATCTCGCCCGCGCTCTCCGACTTGGCGGTCGCGGCGGCATGACCTGGCGGCGCATCGCGAACCACGGCAAACAGGAGCAGCGCCAGCGCGCCGGTCACCCCGGCCATCAGCCAGAAGGCGCCGCGCCAGCCGATGATCTCGCTCACCTGCGCCAGCGGCGCGGTCGCCAGCAGGAAGCCCATGCCGCCGATGAAGTAGAGCAGCGCGGTGAGCTGCGAGAACCGGCTTTGCGGGAACCAGCGCGCCATCGCCACCATCGAGCCCATCAGCCCGGCGGCACAGCCCAACCCGGTGAGGCCGCGCCCGATCAGCAGACCGGTGGTCCCCTCCGCCATCGCGAACAGGCCCGCGCCGACGACGGCCAGAATGAATAGTCCCGACATCACCCGGCGCGGTCCGAAGCGGTCGAGCAGCACGCCGACCGGCAACTGCGCCGCGGCAAAGACGAGAAAGAAGATGCCGGTGACCAGACCCATCGCTTCCGGGGAGATGGTCAGCGTGCGCATCAACTCCGGCGCGATCACCGCCGTGGAGACGCGATAGAACTGGCTGGCGACGTAGCCCGCGCACAGGACCGCGTAGATACCCCACGCCTGGGCTCGGTCGCTGCCGGCCGCGGCCACCGCCATGGCTTTCCTCTCCCGGAATTCGGCTAGAATGGTCCTGCCTATTTCTTACGCAGCAGGATAGCCCGGCCATGAGCGACAGCGCGACCACCGACGCCACCTACGACTACATCATCGTCGGCGCCGGCTCGGCCGGGGCCGCGCTGGCCTACCGGCTGACCGAGGACGGTCGGCACAAGGTGCTGCTGGTCGAGGCCGGCAAGTCCAGCCACCCCTACTCGCGCCTGCCGGTCAGCTTCGGCCTGCTGATCCACAACCCGGCCGCCAACTGGCTCTACGAGTCGGAACCGGAGACGAACACCGCCAACCGCGCCATCCCGGTGCCGCGCGGCAAGATGCTGGGCGGGTCGAGTTCGATCAACGGCCTGGTCTACGTGCGCGGCCAAACACTCGACTACGACACCTGGGCGCAGCTCGGGAACCGGGGCTGGAGCTGGAACGACGTCGAGCCGCTGTTCCAGCGCATGGAGAACTACCAGGAGGGTGGACCCGGTCGCGGCACCGGCGGACCGCTCGGCATCTCCGAAGTGCCGGACCAGAACCCGCTCTACGACGCGTTGTTCGAGAGCGCCAAGACCGCCGGCTACAAGGTCAATCCGGACTACAACGGCCCGGACCAGGAAGGCGTGGTGAAGACGCAGGCCACGATCCGCAACGGCCGGCGCATGTCGACCTTGCATTGCTACCTGCGCCCGGCGATGCGGCGCTCGAACCTGCACGTCATCACCGAGGCGCACACCAAGCGGCTGCTGTTCGACGGCAAGCGCTGCGTCGGCATCGAGTACCTGCAGGGCAACGAGACGCGCCAGGCCCGCGCCGGCGCGGAGGTGATCCTGTCGGCCGGCGCCGTGGCCTCGCCGCAGATCCTGGAACTGTCAGGCATCGGCGATCCGGCGGTGCTGGGCCAGCACGGCATCGAGGTGCAGCACGAGCTCCCGGCCGTCGGCGGCAACTTCCGCGACCACATCAACGCCCGCATCATCTGGAAGGTGAAGGTGCCGGCGGTGTCGTACAATAGCCGCGCGCGCGGTGTCGGCCTGGTCGGGCAGGTCGCGCGATACCTCTCCACCGGCGGCGGCTTCCTCAGCCTGCCGTCAGCGCCGCTGCTGGCCTTCCTGAAGACCCGGCCGGAGCTTGAGACGCCGGACGTCCAGATGCACCTGATCCCCTACTCGGTGAAGGACCCAAAGCGGCGCAAGCTGCAGGAATTCCCGTCGATGACCATCGCCTGCTACCAGCTGCGGCCGGAGAGCATCGGCTCGATCCACATTCGCTCCACCGATCCGCTCGATCAGCCGGCAATCCGCTTCAACTTCCTGGACGACCCGATCGACCAGCAGTGCATGGTCGACGGCTTCCGGATGATGCGGAAAATCGCCGAGCAGCCGGCGATGGAGGCCTATCGCGGCGAAGAGTTCTCGCCCGGCACGGACGTGGAGAGCGACGACGACATCCTGAACTGGATCCGCAACAACTCGCAGACCGCCTACCACCCGATCGGCACTTGCCGCATGGGGCCACAGCCGAACGCGGTGGTCGACGATCAGCTCCGGGTCTACGGCCTGGAAGGTTTGCGGGTCGCCGACGCGTCGATCTTCCCGACCATGCCGTCGGGCAACACCAACGCACCCTCGATCATGGTCGGCGAGAAGTGCGCCGACCTGATCCGCGCCAGCGCCTGAACCCGGCCTCGTCGTCCACGTCCCACAGTGTCGCCACGCGGGCGACGCTGTGGCCGTCGAGATTGGCCAGCGTGTCGTCCAGCGCATGCGCCGCCTTCAGGCCGACCTGCCATGCGCCGCTCCAGAGCTCGCCCGCG
>CAZVLI010000143.1:0-8185 GCA_964627965.1 uncultured Rhodospirillales bacterium | reverse complement strand
AGCTTCTCCACCATGCCGAGATAGCCGCAGGCCAGGCTGGCGGCGATGGCCAGGTACGGGTTGCAGTCGGCGCCTGGCACGCGGGTCTCGATCCGTCGCGCGTTCGGCCCGGACTCTGGCACGCGCAGCCCGGCGGTGCGGTTCTCCAGCCCCCAGTGCAGGTTCATCGGCGCGGCCGTGTTCGGCACCAGCCGGCGGTACGAGTTCACGTTCGGCAGCAGCAGCGGCGCCGCCGCCGGCAGGTATTTCTGCAGGCCCGCGATGTGCGCTTCGAACAGCCGCGTGTTGCCGCCGTTGCGATTGGCGAACAGGTTGCGCCCCTTGGCGTCCTCGATCGACTGGTGGATGTGCATGGCGCTGCCGGGCTCGGTGGCGATCGGCTTGGCCATGAAGGTGGCGTAGACGTCGTGGCGCACCGCGACGTGACGCAGCGTGCGCTTGAAGAAGAACACCTGGTCGGCCATGCGCAGCGCATCGCCGTGGTTGAAGTTGATCTCCACCTGCGCCGCGCCGGCCTCGTGGATCAGCGTGTCGATGTCGAGCTCCTGCGCCTCGCAGTAGTCGTACATCTCCTCGAACAGCGGATCGAACTCGTTCACCGCGTCGATGCCGTAGGACTGCCGCCCGGTCTCCGGCCGACCCGAGCGCCCGACCGGCGGCTCCAGCGGATAGTCCGGGTCGAGGTTCTTCGCCACCAGGTAGAACTCGACCTCGGCCGCGACCACCGGGCGCCAGCCTCGCTCGGCGTACATGTCGAGCACGTAGCGCAGCACCTGACGCGGCGCGTAGGGCACCGGCTTGCCGTCGCGATAGTGGCAATCGCAGATAATCTGCGCGGTCGGTTCCTCGTACCACGGCACCAGCGCGATGGTGTCCGGGTCCGGGTGCAGCACCATGTCGGGCTCGACCTCGTCCATCACCTCGGTATCGACGAAGGCCCCGGTGACGGTCTGCGCGAACACGCTCTCCGGCAGCCGCAGCGAGTTGTCGCGCAGGTTACCGAGAAACTTCTGCGTCGGTGTGATCTTGCCCCGCGCGATGCCGGCGAGGTCGGGCACCATGCACTCGACCTCGGTGACGCGGCGCTGCCTAAGCCACTCGGCGAGGTCGGCCATGGCCCTGGCTCCGGCTGCTGGCGTGGTC
Organism: uncultured Rhodospirillales bacterium; assembly: GCA_964627965.1. Classification (GTDB taxonomy): domain Bacteria; phylum Pseudomonadota; class Alphaproteobacteria; genus JAVKFY01. The sequence goes on along the minus strand of CAZVLI010000143.1, from coordinate 7,042 downwards.
GCGGGCATCGGCGCCGAAGCGGGCGAACAGCGCGGCATGCAACGGATGCTCGATGGCGTCGATCTCGGCATGCCACTGCACGCCGACCGCGAACCGCCGCGCCTCGCGGACCCGTACCGCCTCGACGGTGCCGTCCTCGGCCGTGGCCTCGACGATCAGGCGCGGCGCCACCGCGTCGACGCCCTGGGCATGCAGCGAGTTGACCAGCGAGCGGGTCTCGCCGAGCAGCTCGGCCAGCAACCCGTCCGGCGCGAGGTCGAGCCAGTGGCGCGGCTTCACTTGCTCCGCCATCGGCTTCTCGCGCCGGCGCCGGTGGTCCATGTGGCCCGGCGCCTCGTGCAGCACCGGGTGCAACGTGCCGCCGAGCGCGACGTTGATCTCCTGGTGCCCGCGGCAGATCCCGAACAGTGGCACGTCGCGCGCGATGCACGCCCGCACCAGTTCCAGCGCCAGACCGTCGCGGTCGGCGTCGACGGCGCCGAACTGCTCGCGCGCGGCGTCGTAGTGATGCGGTTCGATGTTCGAGGCGCCGCCGGTCAGCACCACGCCGTCCAGCCGGTCGAGCAGCGCGCCGATGTCGGTCTCCGCACCGGTCGCAGGCAGCAGCAGCGGCACGGCGCCAGCGGCCTCGCGCACCGCCTCGACGTAGCGGGCCCCGGCGCGGTGACTGCGGTGCCCGCCGTCCTCGTGGATGCTGCAGATGATGCCGACGACAGGGACGACGCTGGATGAGCTCATGATCCGCTTCGCTACCATGCCGGCCGGGGTCGGGCAAGCTGACCTGCGCCGGTTTGCCGCTGGCGAGCCGATTGCGAGCCCGTCACGGCAATGCAATCATCGCATGTCCGGACGCGGCCGTGAGCCGGCGACGACGAGGTAGACAAGCGTTGCACGACGCCGACCGCAGATCGCGGCGCTCCGCGCCCCCGATGGCCGTCATCGTCCTGGTCAGTATCCTGATCGCCGCGGTGGTGCCGCTGGCGGTGCTGTTCCTCGTCGCCAATCAGGTGACGCAATCGAACACGCGTGAGCTTGCCCGCGACAAGGCCGCCATCGTCGTGCAATCGATCGAGGGCTACGTCACCCAGTACCTGGACGCGGTTCCGCCCCAGGCAGCTCAGCTCGGCAAGCTGGTGGGCGATGGCGAGGCCGCGCTGCGGCAGCCGGACGCGACGGCGCGACTGTTCTCCGCTGCGATGGCGGCGACGCCACAGGTCACGACGCTGTCGCTTGCCACGTTCGAAGGCCGCGTGCTGCGCGTCTTCCGCAATCGCCCCGACAGAGCGGTACGGCTGGGCGACTGGTCCGACGACCACGCCTTCCTGGCCAAGATCGAGGCGTACCGCGACGCCCCGGCGGGCCGCTGGGCCGGCCTGTTCTTCGCCGAATCGGTGCGGCGGCCGTTCCTCAACTACATCGTGCCGTTGCCGGGTCCGGCGCCGGACGGGGTCATCATCGCCAGCGTGTCGCTGGCCGAGATGTCCCGCTACCTCGGGTCGCTCCAGGGCCACTTGCTCGGCACGCCGTTCATCCTGCGCGGCGCCGACGCGGTTCTGGCGCATCCTCGGCTGCCGGAAATCTTCGACACCCTGTCCGACGACGCACCGCTTCCCGCCATCGCCGACGTGCCTGACGCAGCGCTGCCGAGCATCTGGAGCGAGCGGCGTGCGCGCAAGCTGGAGACCCGGTTGGCCAACAGCGTCGAATCGCGCGTCGTCGAGGTCGACGGCGCGCGCGAAGCGTTCCTGTTCCGCGCCCTCGATGGCTACGATGACGAGGCGTGGCTTGTCGGCGTGCATCTGCCGATGTCGGTGATCGCGCCGCAGCTCGACCGGCTGAAGCTGCTGGTCATCGCCGGGGTGGCGGCGATCGTCGCCGCGCTCGCCATCTCGCTGCTGCTGACCCGCTCGCTCACCGCGCCGATGCAGCGTCTGGCGCACGCGGCCGACCGCCTCCGGCGGCTCGACTTCGAGGGCGCCAGGCCGGCGGACAGCGCCTATCGCGAGGTCAACGAGGTCACCGACACGCTGGAGCAGACGCGGCTCAGCCTGCGCGCCTTCTCGCGCTACGTGCCGCGCGACCTTGTCCGTCGCTTGCTGCACGCCGATGCCGGCGCCCGCTTCCCCGGCACGCTGGCCGAGGTCACCGTGCTGTTCACCGACATCTCCGGCTTCTCGGCGCTGTCGGAGGATCTGTCGGCGACCCAGATCGCGCAGATGCTGAACCACCATTTCGCCATGCTCGACCGTTGCGTGAACGCGGCCGACGGCACCACGGACAAGTATATCGGCGACTCGCTGATGGCCTTCTGGGGTGCGCCGGATCAAATCGACGATCACGCCGACCGCGCCTGCCGTGCGGCGCTCGACATCGCCCGCGCCGTCGCCGACGACAACGACCGCCGCCGCACCGTCGGCGAGCCGCCGATCCGCGTGCGCATCGGCATCCATTCCGGACCGGTGGTGGTTGGCGACATCGGCTCCGAGGACCGGGTGAACTACACCGTCGTCGGCGACACGGTGAACGTCGCGGAGCGACTGTGCGAGCTGGCGCGTCAGGTGCCGGAGGCGGACGGCGACGTTGTCTGTCTGATCAGTCGCCAGACCGCGCGCCAAGCCGGCGGTGCCATCCGGCTACGTTCGCTCGGGTCCAACCCGCTGCATGGCCGCCAGGGTCCGGTCGAGGCATTGGTGCTGGATCTCGGCGACGCCAGTTCCGACGCCGCGTGAAAATCAGGCCGGCGGCGCCGCCGGCAGGTGCAGGGTCACCGTGGTGCCGGCACCGGGCTCGCTGGTGACGGTCAGCCGGCCGCCGTGCAACGTCACCAGCGCCTGCGCCAGCGTGAGCCCCAGGCCGGAGCCTTCGTAGCGCCGGTCCAGTCCGGAGTCGGCCTGTCCGAACGGGGTCAGCGCCCGGGCCACCTCGTCCTCGGTCATACCGATGCCGCTGTCGGTCACGGCGATGCGCGCGTCGCCCGCGTCGCCGGCCGACACGCTGAGCCGTACCCGTCCGCCCGGTGGCGTGAACTTGATCGCGTTGGAAACCAGGTTGCCCAACGCCTGGCGCAGCTTGCGCTCGTCCGCCTCGATCGCCGGCGTCGCTTCGTCGGCGTCCAGGTCGAGCGTGAGGTCGCCTTTCGCGGCCCGCTCCCGGTACTTGCCGGCGACATCCTCGACCAGCAGCGACAGGTCCACGGCGGCGAGGTCCAGCTTGCTCTCGCCGGTCTCGATCCGTGCCATGTCGAGCACGTCGTTGATCACCTGCAACAGGCGCTGGCCGCTGCCGGCGATGTCGGTGGCGTATTCCGTGTAGCTCGGATTGCCGAGCGGTCCCTGCACGCCGTCGCGCATCATCTGCGCGAAGCCGATGATGGCGTTCAGGGGCGTGCGCAGTTCGTGGCTCATGTTGGCCAGGAACTCGCTCTTCGAGCGGTTCGCGGCGGCGAGCTCGATATGCTGCCGGCGCAGTTCCTCGTGCGCCTCGACCAGCGGCGAGATGTCCTGCAACGCGGCGTGGTAGAGCGTCGCCCCGTCGCCGTCGCCGTACAGCACGTCGACGGTCGCGGCGAAGGGCCGGCGGTTGCCGTCCGACGCCGTCAGCTCGACCTCGCCGGCATAGGCGCCACGGCGCAGGAAGTCGGCCGCATGGAGTGGCTCGCCGTCGGACGGCACCACGCGGACGCTGCCGTCGGCCAGCGCCGCCGCGGCGCCGTTCGCATAGGTGATCGCTCCAGTCGGGTCGCAGGCAAGGATCGGTTCGGTGGCGTTGTCGATCATCGCCGCCAGGCGCTGCACGTCGCGACGACGGCTGTCGGCGACCTGCATCAGCATGTCGTTGCAGGCGACGAAGACGTCGCCCAGTTCGTCGCCGCGATGGCTGGGCATGAGATAGCTGTCGGGGTTGGCAGGGTCGGCCGCCGCCTCGCGCAGGTTCTGACGCAGCCGCAACAGCGGTGCCAGCACGTCGCGGCCGACCACCGCCATCGTCGCGACGGCGACCGACATCGAGATCAGCAGCACCAGGCCCGCAATGCGCATCAGAAAGGCGTTCAGTTCGGGCTGGACGGCCGACGAGTCGAGCCGCGCGGCGACGGCGTAGGGCATGTTGGTGACCGAGCCGTACCAGATCGTCTCGTAGCGCCGGCCATCCTCGACGTAGCGCGACTCGTCGCCGAGGCCGATGCCGACCGGTTCGCCGGCGCGGTGATGCACGTCGCCGGCCTCGTCGAACTGCACGTAGCCGGTGATCACCGTACCGGGCGGCAGCGGGGCCAGGCCCGGCCGGTTGAGGTGCAGTGCCTGCAGCACCTGGCGGCCGGCGAAGTCGAGCCGCTGCAGCAGGTCGCGCTCGCGATTGACGTAAGACGGCACCAGCACCACGGCCTCGATCGCCAGGATGCCGAGAAACACGGTCCAGGCGATACGCCAGCATAGGCTGCAGCGCAGCAGCGCGCGGTGATAGTTCAACGAGAAGAACCAGGCGCCGTGACGCGCTTGCGGCGACGGCGCCGCGCGGTCCCCGGTCGCCGTGCGAAACGCCGCTGGGTCGCCGTCGATGCGGCGATGGAGCATGGCTGTCCCCGGTCTGCCCGGCCCTGCTGTGACTGGCCGCCGGGAATGATCGGTCCGGAATTATTAGCGATGCACTAACCCGCGATCACAAGGGTGTCAGGGCCTATACTGCGACCTGCCGCTTCGCCTGCCGCCAAGGGAACCGTCCGCGCGATGTCCGACCTGCCGCACTACGAACTGCACCCGGGGACCGGCCCCTACCTGATGCTGGTCCACGGCATGCTGTCGAGCCGGGCGCAGTGGATGCTGAACCTCGCGGCGTTGGGCGAGGTCTGCCGGCCGGTAACGGTGGAGTTGTGGGCGCACGGCCGTTCGCCGTCGCCAACCGATCCGGCGGCCTACGCGCCTGACGCCTATGTCGCCGCCTTCGACCGGGTGCGCGAGGCGGTCGGCGCGGAGCGCTGGTTCGTCTGCGGCCAGTCTTTCGGCGCCGCGCTGTCGCTGCGTTACACGCTGACCTACCCGGACCGGGTGATCGCGCAGGCGTTCACCAACTCGGCCTCGGCGCTGACCGACGAGGAAGCGCAGCGTGTCTACCGCGAGACCGTGAAAGAACGCGCCGACTCGGTTCGGGCGGACGGACTGGCGGCGCTGGAGGCGCTGCGCATTCACCCGCGCCATGCCCGGTTCCTGCCCGAGGAGGTGAAGGCCGCCCTGGTCGCCGACTGCGCCGAGGCCGACCCGGAGGGCTTCGCACTGACCTTCACGTACGCGTCGCCCCACCTGTCGGTCTATGACCGCATCGCCGAGAACCGCGCCCCGACGCTCTACGTACACGGCAACCGCGAGCGCCGGCTGTCGCACATGCCGGAGTTGGTGGAGCGGGTGGTGCCGAACGTCGAGGTGGTCACCACGCCTGGCGGCCACGCCGTGAACATCGAAGCCGCGGACGAATTCAACCGGGCGATGGTCGACTTCATCCGCCGCCACACGCCGAGCTGAGCCGATGTCCGTCAGTCGCGGAACGGCTGCGGGTCGGTGAAGGTGAAGAGCTCCGGGTCAAGCTCGGGATTGGCCAGCAAGGTGTTGAGCGTGACCTTGGTGGTGCCGCCCTGCGGATCGCGCACGGTCCATCGCAGCAGCTGCATCGGCTCGGTCGCGAAGGTCAGCGTCAGGTCGCCCTCGTCCGGGCTGTCCTTGTCGACCAGCGTCACGTCGAGCAGGCCGGCACTACGCCCGAGCCGCACGACTTCGACGGTAGCCGACTTGCTGGTCAGGTCGATCTTGCGGCTCAGCAGCGGCGCCAGCGGGGTGTCGTAGACCGGCCAGCGGTCGACGCTCTCCAGCTCCGTGTCGTGCAGGATCAGCCAGACGCCGTCGGCCACGATCATGATCGGCACTGGCGGCAGGTATTCGAAACGCAATCGGCCCGGCCGGCGCAGGTAGAACTCGCCGCGCGACACATCGCCTTCCGGCCCGACCTGCACGAAGTTGGCCGCCAGCGACTGCAGGCCTTCCAGATAGGTTTCGACGCGGTTCACCGCCGCGCGGTCGTCCGGGCTGAGGTTGGCCGCGACGGCCGGCCCCGCCAGCAGCAGGAACGCAGAGGCGGCGAGGCCCAGTAGCTGTCGTCTGATCACATGTCCTCGTCGGGTTGCCGGGCGAAGATCTCGCGCTTGCCGACGTGGTTCGCCTTGCCGACGATGCCTTCCTCCTCCATCCGCTCGATCAGCCGCGCGGCCCGGTTGTAGCCGATTTGCAGCTGGCGCTGGATGAAGCTGGTCGAGGCCTTCTGGTGGCGCGCCACGATCTCGATCGCCCGGTCGTACAGGTCGTCGCCGGAGCTGTTACCCCCGCTGCCGGCGCCGGGTCCGAAGCCGAAACCGTCGTCCTCGCCGCCGTCGACCTCTTCGGTCACCGCTTCCAGATAGGCAGGGCGCCCCTGCCTGCGCAAGTGGCGGACCACCGATTCCACCTCTTCGTCACTGACGAAGGGGCCGTGAACGCGCCCGATCCGGCCGCCGCCGGACATGTAGAGCATGTCGCCCTGGCCCAAGAGCTGCTCTGCGCCTTGCTCGCCCAGGATTGTGCGGCTGTCGATCTTGGAGGTGACCTGGAAGCTGATCCGGGTCGGGAAGTTCGCCTTGATCGTGCCGGTGATGACGTCGACCGACGGTCGCTGCGTCGCCATGATCAGGTGGATGCCGGCGGCGCGGGCCATCTGCGCCAGGCGCTGGATCGCGCCCTCGATGTCCTTGCCGGCGACCATCATCAGGTCGGCCATCTCGTCGACCACGACGACGATGAACGGGAACGGTTCCAGGTCGAGCTGCTCTTCTTCGTAGACCGGCTCGCCGCTCTCCGGGTCGTAGCCGGTCTGAACCGTGCGCGTCATCGGCTCGCCGCGCGCCTTGGCCTCCGCCAGGCGCTGGTTGTAGCCGGAGATGTTGCGCACCCCGAGCCGCGCCATCGCCTTGTAGCGGTTCTCCATCTCGCGCACCGTCCACTTCAGCGCGACGACCGCCGTGTTC
>CAZVLI010000142.1:0-8189 GCA_964627965.1 uncultured Rhodospirillales bacterium | reverse complement strand
GTGTTCAGCTGCAGTCCCCGCCCGTGGCACTCGAGCTGCACGCCCTGGCGCAGCAATTGGCGCAGGCGCAGGCCGCGTCCACCGGCCGGCTCGACCAGATGGCGGCGGCCAGTGCCGCCGAGCTGGCGGAGGTCCGCCGCTCGGTGCAGGAGCGGCTCGACGTCGTGTCCAAGCAGATGGGTGAGAGCCTGACCCAGTCGGCGACCCGCACCGCGCAGTCGCTCGGCGAGATCACCAAGCACCTGACCGTGATCGACCAGGCGCAGCAGAACATCAAGGAACTGTCCGGCCAGGTCGTCGGCCTGCAGAACATTCTCGACAACAAGCAGGCCCGCGGCGCCTTCGGCGAGGTGCAACTGCACGACCTGGTGGCCGCGATCCTGCCGCCGCAGGCCTTCGAGATGCAGGCCAGCCTGGGCAACGGCCGGCGCGTCGACTGCCTGATCAAGCTGGCCAACCCGCCGGGGCCGATCTGCATCGACGCGAAATTCCCGCTGGAGAGCTATCACGCGCTGCGCGCGGCGGAGACCGACCTGGAGGCCAAGCAGGCCCAGGCGGGGTTCCGTCAGGCGATCCAGAAGCACGTGAACGACATCGCCGAGCGCTACATCGTGCCTGGCGAGACGGCGGAATCGGCGCTGATGTTCCTGCCCTCGGAGGCGGTTTACGCCGAACTGCACGCGAATTTCGCCGACGCTGTGGAGCGTTCCTACCGCGCCAAGGTCTGGATCGTGTCGCCGACCACGTTGATGGCGCTGCTCAATACCGTCCGGGCGGTGCTGAAGGACGCCCGCATGCGCGAGCAGGCCGACCTGATCCAGCAGGAAGTGGCGAAGATGCTGACCGACGTGAAGCGGCTCGGCACCCGCGTGGAGAAGCTGCAGACGCACTTCGGCCAGGCCGAGAAGGACCTCAAGGACATCGATATCTCGACCACCAAGATCCTCAAGCAGGCGACCCGGATCGAGAATGTCGAACTGGAGGACGAGATTCTCGACCTGGAGCCAGACCGGATCGCCGCCGGGCCGGCCGAGTAGTCACCCGCCGGACGGCTGAAAAGCCGCCGTGACTCTTTTATGCCACAGCTTTGCGGGCGGTTTCGGCGCCTGACCGCGCTTTTCGGCCGATCTCCGGCCGACTTGTCGAGGCCGAACCTAACACACTGATAAGATTCACGAATCCGTGGCGGTGAGGGCGCCTTATACGCGCCTCTGACTCCGCCGGATCACCGAAAACCGATAAAATACCCGAAAAAATCGCATATATATCGAGTCGATATATTGAAGATGATAATAGTCATCCCGATCTCCAGGGTGCCACGGCGGGGACGTGGCGGATGATTTCAAGAGGGAGCCGGGCAGACGGCCCGGAGAGTCGGATGAACGAGATCGCTAGGAACCGTATCGCTGGACTGACCTTCTGGGTTGTCGTGTGGTTCATGGGTCTTGCCGGTTTGGCGCTGGCTTCGGTGCCGACCGACGCGAACTGCAGCCACTCGTCCGAGGCAGCCGCCGCCGACTACTACAGCCCGGTCCAGACCAACACTGTGTACCTGGACGCCGACGGCACGCACACCGTCTCCGTCCGCTCCCTGCGCCCTGTGGTCGTCCGCTAGGCCACACGCTACGCAGCATTACGCTTCTCTTCTCTCCAGTCTTGGGCGGTGCCTCGGCACCGCCCTTTTTCTTTTCTGCCGCACGCCAGAAATCCTGGAACAAGACGTTAACCGCGCCATGCTCTATGCTCGCGCGCAGCGAAATCTGGCGAAGTGGCAAGGGCTCCATGGACTTCGAAGGCTACAAGAAACTGTTCGACCTGAGCGGCAAGTCGGCGCTGATCACCGGCTCGTCGAAGGGCATCGGCCGCGGCATCGCGGAGGCGATGGCGGCGCAGGGCGCCAAGGTGGTGATCTCCTCGCGCAAGGGCGACATCTGCGAGGAAGTGGCGAAGGGCATCAACGACGCCGGCGGCACCGCGATCGCGCTGCCTTGCAACGTCAGTCACCGCGACCAGCTCCAGAAGCTCGTGGACGACACGCGCAGCGCCTTCGGCCAGATCGACATCGTGGTCGGCAATGCCGCGGTGAACCCGTACTACGGGTCCAACCTCGACATCCCCGACAGCGCCATGGACAAGATCCTGCAGGTCAACATCTGCTCCAACCTGTGGCTGGCGCAGATGACCTTCCCGGAGATGCGCGAGCGCAAGGACGGCGTGTTCATCATCGTGTCGTCGATCGGCGGTCTGCGCGCCTCCACCAAGATCGGCGCCTACTGCGTTTCCAAGGCCGCCGACATGCAGCTCGTGCGCAACCTTGCGGCCGAGTTCGGCCAGGACAACATCCGGGTGAACTGCATCGCGCCTGGCCTGGTGCAGACCAATTTCGCCCGCGCGCTGTACGAGAACCCGGAGATCCGCGACAAGCGTATCTCTGAGACGCCGATGGCGCGGCTAGGCGACCCGGAGGACATCGCCGGCATCGCCGTCTATCTGGCGAGCCGCGCCGGTGCCTGGACCTCGGGACAGACCTTCGCCATCGACGGCGGCGTCACCACCGCCGGTACCGGCTGAACCGGTAGGGAGCATCCAAGCTGAGCCGCGACGTACGTAACAAGCGGGCCATCATCGACCGGGCCACGGTGGCCGAAGCGCTGGACGCGGTCCTCGACGACCTCAACCCGGAGTCGTCCGAGTTCCGCGCCGCCTTGCTGGAACATCTCAAGCAGGCGGTGAACGCCGGCCGCGACGAGATTCATGCCAGGTTCGAGGCCGGCGACAGCGGCCTCGTGACCATGCGCGCGACCGCCTTCCTGATGGATCAGGTCGTGCGCCTGCTCTACGACGTCACCACGACGCGGGTCTATCCGATGATCAACCCGACGTCGTCGGAGCGTCTCGGCGTGGTCGCCGTCGGCGGCTATGGACGCGGCGAGCTGGCGCCGGGGTCCGACCTCGATCTGCTGTTCCTGCTGCCCTACAAGCAGACCGCGTGGGGCGAGCAGTCGATCGAGTACATGCTCTACCTGCTCTGGGACCTCGGCCTGAAGGTCGGCCACGCCACCCGCTCCGTCGAGGAATGCGTGCGGCTGGCCAAGAAGGACCTGACCATCCGCACTGCCTTGCTGGAGGCGCGCTACCTGTGGGGCGATCAGGCGCTCTACATGGAGATGCGCGAGGCGTTCCGCAAACAGGTGATCGCGGGTAGCGGGCCGGAATTCGCCGAGGCCAAGCTGGCCGAGCGCGACGAGCGCCACCGCCGGCTGGGCGACAGCCGCTACGTGCTCGAACCCAACGTCAAGGAGGGCAAGGGCGGCCTGCGCGACCTGCAGACGCTCTACTGGATCGCCAAGTACGTCTATCAGGTGGAGGACGCCGCCGGGCTGGTCGAGGCCGGGGTTCTGAGTGCCAACGAACGCCGACGCTTCGCCAAGGCGGAGAACTTCCTGTCGACGGTGCGCTGCCATCTCCACTATCGCTCCGGTCGGCCGGAGGAACGCCTGACCTTCGATGCCCAGGCCGACATCGCCGCCAAACTCGGCTACACCGATCACGCCGGCAGCCGTGGCGTCGAGCGGTTCATGAAGCACTATTTCCTGGTCGCCAAGGACGTCGGCGACCTGACCCGCATCGTCTGCGCCGCGATCGAGGACCAGCACAAGCGCAAGAGCCGGTTGCGTTTGCCGCGCTTGGGCCTGCGTCGGCGCGAGATCGACGGCTTCACGGTCGATGGCGAGCGCATCACCATCACCGACAAGGACGACTTCAAGAACGACCCGGTGAAGCTGATCCGCCTGTTCCAGGTGGCGCAGGCGCGCGACCTGGACATCCATCCCCAGGCGCTGCGTCAGATCACCCGCGACCTGAAGCTCATCAACAGGAAACTGCGCGATGACCCGGAAGCCAACCGGCTGTTCGTCGACATCCTCACGCACAAGCGCAATCCGGAAACCACGCTGCGACGCATGAACGAGGCCGGCGTGTTCGGCAAGTTCGTGCCCGATTTCGGCCGCGTTGTCGCCCAGATGCAGCACGACATGTACCACGTGTACACGGTCGACGAGCATTCCATCCGCGCCATCGGCATCCTGGCCCGCATCGAGGCCGGCGAGCTGGACGACGACCACCCGATGGCGGTGCAGCTGATCAAGAAGATCGCCAACCGCCGCGTGCTCTACCTGGCCATGCTGCTGCATGACATCGCCAAGGGCCGGGGCGGCGATCACTCTGTCCTCGGCGCCGAGGTGGCGGAGAAGCTGGCGCCGCGCATGGGCTTCGACAAGGCCGAGACCGACCTAGTCGCCTGGCTGGTGCGCTACCACCTGGCGATGAGCTCGGTGGCGTTCAAGCGCGACCTGGACGACCGCAAGACCATCGACGATTTCGTCGAGCTGGTGCAGAGCCCGGAGCGGTTGCGCCTGCTGTTGATCCTCACCGTCTGCGACATCCGGGCCGTGGGTCCGAACGTGTGGAACGGCTGGAAGGGCCAGCTCCTGCGTCAGCTCTTCCATCGCGCCGAGGAGCGCATGCTGGGCAGCACCACGGAGGGTACGCAGGCCGAGCGCGTCGCCCGCGTGAAGGAAGGCGTTCGCGAGCGCCTGGCCGACGTCGACAAGAAGGCGCTGGCCCGCCACCTGGAACGCGGCCCCGATTCCTTCTGGCTTGCGGTCGATCCGGAGAGCCACGACCACTGGGCCCGGCTGATCGCCGCCGCCGACAAGGCCAAGCGACGGCTGACCATCGACGCCCGCGTGCACGAGTTCCAGTCGGTCACCGAGGTCACCGTCTACACCGCCGACCATGCCGGCCTGTTCTCGCGCCTGTCCGGCGCCATGACGGTGTCGGGCGCCAACATCGTCGACGCGCGCATCTTCACGCTGTCCGACGGCATGGCGCTCGACGTTTTCTGGCTGCAGGCCGACAACGGCGAGCCGATCGCCGGTGCTGCGGCGCTGAAGCGGCTCAAGGAGCGCATCGAGAAGGTGCTGTCCGGCGAGATCCGCCTGCGCGACTCGTTGCCCGAGCGTCGCAGTAAGCTGCCAACGCGCGCGGCGGTGTTCACGGTCGAGCCGCTCATCGTGATCGACAACGAGGCGTCGCGAACGCACACGGTCATCGAGGTCAACGGCCGCGACCGTCCGGCGCTGCTGCACGACCTGACCCGCGCCTTCTACGACCTGTCGCTGACCATCGCCCATGCCCGCATCGCCACCTATGGCGAGCGCGCCGTCGACGTGTTCTACGTCAAGGACCTGTTCGGCATGAAGGTCACGCATGCCGGCAAGAAGCGCGCCATCGAGACCCGCCTGCGCCAGGCCATCGAAGGCCCTGCCGCGAAGAAGACCGACACCGCAAAGCCGAAGGCGCCAGCCAAGACGGCGAAGCCCGCCAAGTCCGATACCAAGTCCGACTCGGGCCGCGCCCGCCGCCCGGCGGCTTAGGCGTTTCGCTATCGAGCGGCCATGGTCTGTCGAACGTCGAGACGGGCGCGACTTCTTCATCCGCGGCGGCGGCTCGCCGACGTGGATACCCCGGACAAGCCGGGGCATGACGAGAATTTGGATAGACGAAAGAAAACACGTCATGGCCCGGCTTGTCCGGGCCATCCACGTCCTACCGCGTGGAGGACGTCGAAGATTCTCCAAGGTCGTTCGCGCATCGTCATCGCCGCGCCTTCGCGCCTGTGCGTGAGTCCCTTCCACCCATGACCTTGCTCCGTGCCGCCGCGACGGTGAGCGGGCTGACGCTGGTCAGCCGGGTGCTGGGGCTGATCCGGGACATCGCCATCGCCGGCCTGCTCGGCGCCGGGCCGATCGCCGACGCCTTCTTCGTCGCCTTCAAGGTGCCGAACTTCTTCCGCCGGCTGTTTGCCGAGGGCGCCTTCAACGCCGGCTTCGTGCCGCTGTTCGCCGAGCGCCTGACGCAGGAGGGGCCGGAGGCGGCGAAGCTGTTCGCCGAGCGCGCGCTGGCGGTGTTGCTGCCGGTGCTGCTGGTGTTCGTGACGCTGATCCAGATCGTCATGCCCGGCTACATCCTGATCCAGGCACCGGGCTTCGCCGACGAGCCGGAACGCTACGACCTGGCGGTCGCCTTCGCGCGGCTGACCTTCCCCTACCTGCTGTTCATCTCGCTGGTCTCGTTGCTGGGCGGCGTGCTGAACGCGGTGGAACGCTTCGCCGCCTTCGCCGCTGCGCCGATCGTGCTGAACCTGTGCCTGATCGCCGGCGTGACCGTGCTGGCGCCGTTCTTCCCGTCCGCGGGCCACGCGCTGGCGCTCTCGGTCGCGATCGCCGGCATGGCGCAGTTCGCCTGGCTGCTGGCGGCGTGTCAGCGCGCCGGCTTCGGCCTGCGGCTGCGCTGGCCCAGCCTCCATCCCGACGTGAAGCGGCTGTGGCGCCTGGTGCTGCCGGCCGCGCTCGGCGCCGGCGTGTTCCAGATCGGCCTGATGATCGACGTGGTGCTGGCCTCGCTGTTGCCGACCGGCGCCGTCTCCTACCTGTTCTACGCCGACCGGTTGAACCAGATGCCCGTGGGCGTCGTCGGCGTGGCGGTCGGTACCGCGCTGCTGCCGCGCCTGTCGCGCCAGCTCGCCGCGGGCCAGACCGACGACGGCAACGACAGCCTGAATCGCGCCGTGGAGCTTTGCCTGCTGCTGACCCTGCCGGCCGCCGTGGCGCTGATCGTCGTGCCGCAGCCGTTGATCGCGACGCTGTTCGAACGTGGCGCATTCGATGCCGATGCCACCGCCAACACCGCCGCCGCGCTGGTCGGCTTCGCCGTCGGCGTACCGGCTTACGTGCTGGTCAAGGTGCTGGGGCCTGGCTACTTCGCGCGCCAGGACACCAAGACCCCGGTGCGCATCGCCTTGCTGGCGCTCGGCCTCAACATCGTTCTGGCCGTCGCGTTGTTGCCGGTGCTGGCGCACGTCGGGCTGGCGCTGGCGACGGCGCTGGCGGCCTGGCTCAATGCCGGTCTGCTGGCAGTCGGTCTGTGGCGACGCGGTCACTGGAGGGTGGATGCGCGGCTGCGCCGATCCGTCGCCGGCATGCTGGCCGCCTGCGTCGGATTGGCGGCGCTGCTTTGGGGCCTGGAGAACGCCCTCGCGGCGAGCTTCGCCGGCGGTACCTCGTCGCGCATCGTCGCCCTGGCGGCGCTGGTGGTCGCCGGCCTGGCGGGCTACGCGGTGCTGGCCCAGCTTACCCGCGCGGTCGACTGGCGCGAGTTGCCCGGACTGTTGCGCCGACGGTCCGGTTGACCCTACCCGGCCGCTAGGCGATAACCCGGCGCCTTCTGGCCACGGGAGAATCTAGAGATGCAACGCATCTTCTCGGGCGTGCAGCCGACCGGGAACCTGCACCTGGGGAACTATCTCGGCGCGATCCGTAACTGGGCGCGCCTGCAGGACGAGTTCGAGTGCATCTACTGCGTCGTCGATCTGCACGCGATCACCCAGTGGCAGAACCCGAAGGAGCTGGCGCCGAACACGCGCGAGGTCGCCGCGTCGATCATCGCCGCCGGTGTCGACATCGAGAAGCACATCCTGTTCAACCAGAGCCAGGTGCACCAGCACGCCGAGCTGGCCTGGGTGTTCAACTGCGTCGCCCGTATCGGCTGGCTGAACCGGATGACCCAGTTCAAGGAAAAGGCCGGCAAGCACCGCGAGAACGCGTCGGTCGGCCTTTATGCCTATCCCGACCTGATGGCCGCCGACATCCTGGCCTACAAGGCGACGCACGTGCCGGTCGGCGAGGACCAGAAGCAGCATCTGGAGCTGACCCGCGACATTGCCATGAAGTTCAACAACGACTTCGAGGCGCCGGACTTCTTCCCCATCGTCGAGCCGCTGATCTTCGGCGAGGCGACGCGGGTGATGAGCCTGCGCGACGGCTCGCGCAAGATGTCGAAGTCGGAACCGTCGGAGATGAGCCGCATCAACCTGACCGACTCGGCCGACGAGATCGCCCAGAAGCTGCGCAAGGCGCGCACCGATCCGGAGCCGCTGCCGACCGAGGTCGCCGGGCTGGAGGGTCGGGCGGAGGCCGCAAACCTGGTCGGCATCTACGCGGCGCTGGCCGATATCGAGCGGGCCGCGGTGCTGAACGACTTCGGCGGCTCGCCGTTCTCCGACTTCAAGGGCGCGCTGACCGAGCTGGCGGTGGCCAAGCTGGAGCCGGTGGCGGCCGAAATGCGCC
>CAZVLI010000141.1:0-8192 GCA_964627965.1 uncultured Rhodospirillales bacterium | reverse complement strand
CGCCGCCGCCCAGGCGGCCGTCGCCGCCGCCCCCGTCGAGCGTGTCATTGCCGTCGTCGCCGGAAATGGAGTCGTTGCCGCCGTCGCCCGTGAGCGAGTCGGCCCCGCCGCCGCCGGCGATGTTGTCCGCGCCGCCACCGCCGCGCAGGGTATCGTTGCCGCCGATGCCGAGGATGTAGTCGGTGCCGGCGCCGCCCGTGAGGCTGTCGGCGCCGGTACTCGTGGCGATCCGCAGGATGCCACTGCCGGCCGTGGTCTCCTCCAGGAAGAACGTTCCGACAAGATTGATGCGGCCGTCGACGACGCCATCGCCGTCGGTGTCGACTTCGAGCTGCGTTACCGCGCCGTCGGACAGGTAGGCGACGCGGACTTCCGGATCGCCGTCGGCGCCGAAAGTGTTGCTGCCGATGAAGGCGACGTTCAGCGCCGACAGGTCGATCTGGTCGCCACTGCCGAGATCGGCGACCTCGTCGGGCGGGTCGTTGGAAAGATCGCCCACGCCTTCCCATAGGAAGACATCGTTGCCGCTACCGCCGGTGAGCGTGTCGGCGCCGCTGCCGCCGATCAGGGTATCCGCGCCGTTCCCGCCATCGATCACGTCATCGCCAGCACCGCCGCGCAGCGTATCCGCGCTGCCGGTGCCGGTGATCGTGTCGTTGCCGTCGGTAAAATCGGCCAAAAAATCAACGCCCTACATCGACCGCGAAGACGGAAACGCGAACCGGGCGGACCAAGCTCGTCATGGCCGCTGCCGTCATGCGTTTCGTCCCCCGAAGCCCCACTGCACCCCGATCCGGCGTGCCGAATCGGAACACTCTGCTTTACAAAGTGTTAAGTTAGCAAGACTTAGGCCATTTGCTTGAACCAGTCGCGCACAGTTCCGGTACGCGTCCAATCACGGTTCGCAGGGACGATTGGCCAGTCGGACGCGGCGCGACAGCCGTTCCTAGTCCACGATCGGTCCGTCGCCGCAGCGCGGGATCGGGCGGCCGCCGTCGGCCACGGCCATGCACAGCACGATCTCGTCCGGGCGTGGCGCATCGCCCACCATGACCGTCATCGTGTCGAAATGATCGAACGACCAGGCTTCGTCCTTGTGGCCGAGCGGCAGGTCGATCGGGGACCCGAGCGCGGCCACCTTGGCGTTCGACGCGATCAGGGCCTTGCCGCCGCCGACCGCCGCGCGCATCGGCTTGCCGAGCTTCGGATGGATCATCGCGCCGCCGTGCTCCAGGTCGCCGGCGACACCGACAATGGCCGCCTTGCCATAACTCACCGGTGCCGCGCCGAGCAGCGCCACGGCCTCCTCCATGAGCCGCGCGCCGAGCTCCCCGCCCATGTCGTAGAGCGCCCGAAGATCCTCCACGAACTCGCCGACGCATGGATTGCGGACCACCGCGAGCTGCGCCACCCGGGTAATCGGCGCGCATGGCTTGCCGGTACCGTCGGTCTCGATCCGTTCGCGCACTGTGACGATCTTCCGCACCAGCATGTCGGCTCCCTCCTCGCAGACCTGGGTTGCGGGCAGCCTAGCAGCAAACTTGCGGTGGAGCCGCTAGGCTGAGGCCCACGACAGCCGAGGGAGCCCGCCATGGCCTGGAAGTACACCGAGATCGAACGCGACGGACCGATCGCGGTCGTCCGTTTCGACCGCAAGCAGAACCTGAACGCCTTCAACCAGGACCTGATCCTGGAGCTGACCGACGTGGCGCGCAGCTTCCAGGACGATCTGGACACCCATGGCATCGTCCTGACCGGTGCGGCGGAGGCCTTCTCCGCCGGGGCCGACCTGAAGGACGCCAGTTCCTGGCAGGTCGACAAGCTGTCCGACCTGGAGCGACGGCAACGCTTCTACCGCGGCGTGCGCCTGTGCAAGGCCTGGGAAGAACTGCCACAGGTCACGGTGGCGGCGATGGAGCGCATGGCGGTCGGCGCCGGCATTGCCATCGGCCTGGCCTGCGACTGGCGGGTGCTCGACCGCGACGGCTTCCTCTACGTGCCCGAGGTCAAGATCGGCCTGAACCTGCAGTGGGGCGCGCTGCCGCGACTCATCACGCTGGTTGGCCCCGCCCGGGCCAAGCGCATCTGCCTGCGATGCGAGCGCATGGACGCGCCAATGGCGCTGGACTGGGGCCTCGTCGACGAACTGGCCGACACCGGCGCGACCGTCGACGTCGCCAAGACCATCCTGAACGAGGCGCTGGCGCACCCGGCGGCGACGGTGCGGCTGGTCAAGGAGGCGGTCAACGCCACCGCCAACGCCCTGCACCACGCCACCAGCTTTGCCGACGCCGACCAGAGCCAGCTCACCGCCGCTTTCGTCGGTGCGCGCGACGCCCGCGGCGACTTCGGCCGCTGAGCGCGGCTACATGCCCGGCGTGAAGGCTGTGTTCTGCCCGAAGTAGATGCCGCCCGCCTGATAGGTCGGCATCGACCCGTTGCTGATGTAGAAGCGGCCGGCGGTCGAGGACGGCGGGCTGCCCGGCCCGAACAGGTCGCCGGAACCGTCGCCGAACCGACCCGCCGGACCCGAGATGGAGAAGTAGTACTCGCCCGGCGAGGCACCGGCGGGGCCTGACGGGGAGAGGCTGTAGTTCGCGCCGTCCAGGTCGATCGAGCCGCCGATCAGGTTCGTCGAGCCGCTGTTAATGTCGAGGTTAAACGAGAAGCTGCCAGCCGTGGTGTAACGGCTGACCGCATTCGGATTCACGCTGTCGCCGATGGCGATGGTGGCGATCACGCTGCCGTCGTAGGTCGCCGTGCCGTTGAGCCCGGTGATCTGACCGGCGTTGGCCTGCTCGCCGGCAACCCACTGGGCCAGCGGAATTTCGTAGCTGACACCACCGCTGTCGACCATGAAGGCATTGAAGAAGCCCCAGGTGATGTCCGCGCAGGTACAGATCGTCACGCCCGCCGGGATCGCGCCGTTGGCGAAGGTGACCTGATCGCGGGTGACGATGAAGCCCTCCATCGTCCCGGTCGCGCCGTTGATCTGCGAGCCGCCGGTGGCGTTGTCCAGCGCCACATAGGTGTTGTTGTCCTCGAAGGCACTGCGGCCTGCTTCCGATGCCCCGCCGTAGGACAGGATCGTGTCCACGCTGCCGCCGAAGCTGAAGCCGCCGACGACCTTGGACTCCAGCTTCATCGACATGCTGATCCGGTTGCTTGCCAGCGAGCGGGTGATGGACACACCGCTGGCCATGTCGGTGCCGATGCCCTTGCTGTAGAAGCCGCGCACGCCTTCCGGGTTGCCGACGCTATCGCGATCGAAGGAGACGCCGCCGGCGAAACCGTTGACGCTGCCGCCCGTCCGCGCGTTCGGTCCGGTAGCGGCGCCGGTGAACGTGGTGAAGGCAGCCGCCGTGTTCAGCGCCGGCTGGTTGGCGAAGATCGGGTCGGTCAGCAGCGTCGGACCGCGATAGCGCCTGCCGCCGCGATTCTGGATCGCGTCGGCGGGACTGACCGAAGCCGACTCCAGCACCATGAAGCGCGGATTGGCGCCGCCGAAGACATCGTTGCCGCTGCCATCGTCGACCGTCGCGACCGGCGACAGGATCCTGATCGGCTGATCGCCCGCGGCGCCACCGGTGACGACGCCCGCCATCGATCCGCTGAGGTGGAACGAGCCGGACGGATCGTTGACGGCAAGACCGACCAGCACGCTACCGGCCGCCCGTTGCGCGCCACCGGTACCGGAAATCGTGACGGCACCGCCGTGGAAGAAGCGGTGATCGGCCGCGTTACCACTGCCGAACAGCACCGTCAGTGTCGGATTGGCCGGGTTCGCCACACCGTTCAGCAGCGTCTGCGGAATGAACGGGATACGGCTACCGCCGAGGGTGAAGTCGGCGATCAGGTCGTACTTGGCGCCGAAGAAGGTGGCGTCGTTGAAGCTGAAACCGCTGACCGGCTTGCCGGCGAAGAGGAACTGCCGCGAGCCGGCAATCTCGTAGAACAGGAAGTCCGCGTTCGCCGCCAGGAAGCCATTACCCGTCGCCGACCCCTCCGGCGTGACCGCCGGCTGACCGGCACCGCCGAAGCTGAAGTTCGTGCCGGCCGCGCCACCGCCCTGGGTCGGCAGGAACAGCTCATATGTACCCTGCGCCGTCGTCGCCTTGAAGCGGTTGCCGCTGATCGTCGACGTGGTGACCAGCGGCCGGTTCGAGGCCGCCGTCACGTCATCGGTGCCGATGTTTGTGTCGTTGCCGAGCTTCACCCGTCCGGACAGGTCGTAGCGACACAGGTCGGAGCACGTGACCGAGGTCGTGTAGGTCGCCGGCGTCGTGGCGTTGCCGTCATTGATCGAGACCGTGAACTGCACTGTCTCGCTATTCCCGGTGGTCACCCGGCCGTCGGCGCCAAGAAAGGCGAGCTGTCGGATCGCCGCCTGCGCCTGCGCCGGGGTGCCATTGAACCGATAGGTGCCGCCGCCGAGATCGGTGAATCCAGCCGCCGCGACCGACGCCGTGGTGAAGCTGCCCTTGGCCACACTGTCGATCTGCACCGTCGCCGTCACCGAGGCGCCGACGTCGGGATCGACGACGGTGATGCCCGCCAGCGGTGTGATCGAGGTAACCGGCGCGACGACCGTCGCCGCCAACGTGTTCAGCACCGGCGCGTCATTGAGCGACGCGATCACGACCGTCGTGCCGGCATCGCTCCCCAACGCGTCGCCGTCGTTCGCGGTGATCGTGAAGGTCGCGGTCGTATTGCCGCCGACAGCGGTCTGGTTCTCAGCCGGATCGAAACTGAGGGTGCGCAGCGCCGCCTGCGCCTGCGCCGGCGTGCCCGTGAAGCGGTAGACGCCACCGCCCTGATCGACAAAGCCGCTGGCCGATAGAGAAGTCGCGGTGAAGCCGCCGGCGCCGGCGCTGGTCACCCTGACGGTCACCGTGACGGTCTCGCCGACATCCGGGTCGTTGATCACCACCGCGGTGAAGGGCGCGATCTGCGCCTTGTCGGTCACGCTCTGCCCGCCCACCGTGCCGGCGAGCGTCGGCGCGTCGTTGACCGAGAACGTCGTGATCGAGGTCTGCGTCGAGGTGACGTTGCCGAAGCCGTCGTCGGCGAGCACGGAGAAGGTGACGTTGCGGGTCTGGCCGGGCGGCGCCTGGTTCGGGGTCGGCACGAAGACCAGCTGGTCGAGCGCGTCCTCCGCGTCCTCCGGCGTACCGAAGAACATCAGGGAGCCGTCAGCCGCAACGCTGAATCCGGCGGCCGACAAAGACGCCGAGCTGAAGCTGCCGAGCGTCGGATCGTCGATGCGCACGGTGACGATGACCGTGCTGTTCTCGGCATTCGCGGCCAGGATGAGATCGTCAAATGGCATCACCGACTGGGTGTCGGGAATGGCGTCGCCGATGTTGCCTGGAACGCCGGCGGAAGGCGGCGGCGGCAATCCACCGGTCCCGGCATCAGCCATGTCCTCGAACCGGTCGTCGCGAAAGTCGTCGTTCAGCGGATCGTCGCCGAAGGGGTCGTCATCGGGACCTTCGAAGTCGTCGCGCGCTTCGTCGCGGTCGCCGCGCTCGTCGTCGCGTTCATCGTCCTCGCGCTCCAGATCGAACGGTTCACGGCGCGAGCCGAGGTCACCGAGCTGCCGCTCGCCAACGTCGTCATCATCGACGAATTCCTCGCCCGGCCCGTCATGCCCGGGATGCCCCTCCAGCTGGTCGACGTCCTCGGCGAAGGCACGCGGATCGGCCGGAACCGGCGTTTCCGGTGCGCCGTCGGTGACCGAGATCTGGAAACCGGGCCGCGTCACGACGCGGGTGATGCCGCCGGCACTGACGGTCAGCTCCTCGCCGAAGAGGAACTTCGCGGTGGTCACCGCGCCGACCTCGACGATGGCGATGCCGCCACGAATGCCAATGGTCGCCGACGGCGTCTTGATCAAAACGGGCGTGGTCTTGGAAATGCGCCCGCCGACGAAGCGCAGCAGGCCCTTCGACGCGGTCATCGCGATCTTGCCGGACTTCGCGTCGGCGTCGTAGACGAACTCGTCGAGCACCAGATCGGAACCAGGCCCCACTGTCAGAGCCGATCCGTCCAGGAACAGCAGATGCGTCTTGCCGACCTTGCCGGTGACGATGCGTTCGTCGACGACGACGTCGGTACCGACGTTCAGGACCCGTGGCTCGCCGTCCGGCGGCGTCCCCGTGGCCTGCGGCAGCACCGCGGAGGTCACGCCGATCCCGGTCGTCGCCCAGGCCCCGCCGGCAGCACCCCATGCCGCCAGTACCACCGCAAGCGCCAGCCGCTTCATCACAAGGCCCCTTTGTCGCACGAATATGGTCGCGGGGCGCCGCTGGCGCCCGCCTACCTAATGCCATGACAAAGGTTTAGAGCGTCCTAACCTTGATCCGACCGGCTACAGCATCGATGCCGGGACGAAGCCCGTATTATCGCCGAAGAACACGCCATAGGCCTGATAGGCCGGCGGTCCGCTGCCATCGGTGATGGCGAACTGACCGGCGGTGGCGGCCGGCGGACTGCCGGCGCCGAACAGGTCGCCGGAGCCGTTGCCGGTACGCTGCGGACCGGTGATGGTGAAGTTGAACTCGCCCGGGCCCAGACCGCCGCCGGCCGCCGACAGCGTGTACGTCGTGCCGTCCACCGTCATCGTGCCGGAGTCGAAGGAAGTCGTGCCGCTGGTGAACGAGACGTCGAAGCTGATCGTCCCGAGAGTCGTGTAGCGCGACACGGCGGACGGGTTGTTGGCCAGGCCGTTCGCGATCGTGGCCACGACATTGCCGTCATACGTCGCGGTTCCGCCATCCGCGCCGAGGATCTGCGAGGCAATGGCCCGCTCGCCGGCAACCCACTGGCCCAGCGCGATCTCGAACACGTCGCCAGTGGCCGACTGCAGCGCGGCGTTGAACAGGCCCCACTGAATCTCGGCGCAGGTGCACAAGGTCACGCCGTTCGGGATCGCGCCGTTGGCGAAGGTCACGAAGTCCTTGGTGACGATGAAGCCGGGCATCGAGCCCGGACCGTTGTCGACGATGGTCGGCGTGGAAGTACGGTCGAGCGCGACGAAGGTGCTGTCGTCGACAAAGGCGCTGCGGCCCGAATCCGCGGTGCTGATGCCGCCAAAGCTGAGAAAGGTCTGCGTATCGCCGGAGAAGCTGAAGCCGCCCGAAACCTGCGACTCGACGCGAAAACTGGCGCTGATCTGGTTGGTGGTTGGATCGCGCTGGATCGCGCCGCTGTCGCTCAACGGCCCGGGCGAGACCGGACCGACCTGCGAGAAGCCGCGAACCCCGGTGAGGATGCCGCTGGCGTCCCGGTCCACCGATACACCGGCGGCAAACCCGTTCAGTAGACCGCCATCGCGTGCGTCGGGCCCGCTCGGCGCGGCGGTGAACGGCGTGAACACCGCCGTCGTATTCAACGCCAGCTGGTTCGCGAAGACGGCGTCGGCCAGCATGGTCGCACCACGGAACCGGCTGCCGCCACGTGCCACGATCGTGTCGCTGGTGTCGACCTGCGCCGACTCCAGGCCGAGGTAGCGCGGATTGGTGGTCCCGAAGATGTCGTTGCCGGTGCCGTCGTCGATGCTGGCGACGGGCGACGTCACGCGGATCGGCTCGTTGCCCGCCGCGCCGCTGCCGGTCGTGCCGCGCATGTTGCCGAACAGGTGGAACGACCCGTTGGGGTCGGCGTCGGAAAGCCCCACCAGGGCGCTGCCCGCGACCTGCTGCGCCCCGCCGGTCCCGTCGACCACCACGACGGCGCTGACGAAGAAACGGTCGGCGCCGGTATTGCCGCTGCCCAGCAGGACGCGAAGCGTCGGCGACGTCGGCGCCGCCAGACCGGCGATCAGCGACTGCGGAATGCAGGGCACCTGGCTGCCGCCAAGTCCGAAGTCGGGAACCAGATCGTAGGTGGCGCCGTTGAACGTCGTGTCGTCGAGGACGAATCCACTCAACGGCACGCCAGCGAGCAGCACATGCTGCGAGCCGGTGATGTTGTAGTAGAGGAAGTCGCCGCCGGGCACGAGGAAGCCGGTTCCCGTGCCGGTGCCGCCCGGGATGTTCGACGGTGCGTTGGCGCCGCCCACCGTGAACGTGTTGCCGGCCGCGACAGCCAGGGTCGGCAGGCACAGCTCGTAGGCGCCCTGAGATGTCGTCGCCTTCAAGCGGCTGCCCGTGACCATCGAGGTGGACATGAGCGCGAGATTCGACGCGGCC
>CAZVLI010000140.1:0-8206 GCA_964627965.1 uncultured Rhodospirillales bacterium | reverse complement strand
CTCATTGACCCGCGTCCTTGTCCCGTCTGGTCACCACCCCCGCCCCGCGATATATCTGGCTGATGGAGACTTCGTCACGTCCGTTCTTGAAGCTGGCCATCGAAATCGGCCCCCTGCTGGCTTTTTTCATCGCCAACGCCAAGCTCGGTATCTTCTGGGCCACCGGCATTTTCATGGCCGCGATGGTGGTGTCGATCGGCGCCACCTACTCGATGGAACGCCGGGTGCCGATGCTGCCGCTGGTCACGGGCATCTTCGTGCTGGTGTTCGGCGGCCTGACGCTGATCCTGCAGGACGAGCTGTTCATCAAGCTGAAGCCGACCATCGTCAACGGCCTGTTCGCGGCGATCCTCGTCGGCGGCCTGATGTTCGGGAAGAACTTCCTGAAGTCGGTGATGGGAACGATGCTGCCGCTGACCGACGACGGCTGGCGCGTGCTGGCCTGGCGCTGGGCGGGTTTCTTCGTCGTGCTGGCGGTGCTGAACGAATTCGTCTGGCGCAACTTCACCACCGACCAGTGGGTGAGCTTCAAGGTCTTTGGCATCATGCCGCTGACGCTCGCCTTCTCGCTGCTGCAACTGCCGCTGCTGAACCGGTTCAAGTTGCCCGAGGAGCAAGAGCAGCAGTGAGCCGCGCCACCTCGCTCTACACGCCGTTCGAGGCGCCCTATCGCATGGCGATGGGGCTGATGGCGATGCCGGAGGACGAGTGGTTCGAGATCGACGAGACCTTCGCCGAACAGCTTCTTGAGAAGCGCCGGTTGCTGTCCGAACGGCACGACGACGTCTATCGCGAAGTCGACGGCTCGCATGCGGCGCAGGCGGAATTCCGCGACGCCATCTTCGCGCACCTTCCGCGCGTGCACCCCGAGCACTACCAGGCCGATGGCGACACGCTGCTGATCCCGGCGCTGGACGAACGATGGGCGCGCGACGACGCGCGCTTCTCGCCGCTCGACCTCGCCGCGCGCTGGGTGCAGGAGGACCTGTGCCTGATGGAGCCGGGCGCGGACGGGCGCTGGGTCCTGACCGCGGCCAGTGTGTGCTTCCCGTCGCGCTGGCGACTGGCGGAGAAGATCGGCCGGCCGCTGGACGAGATCCACGTCCCGGCGCCGGGCGTGAACGAGAAGCTGGCGCGGCCGATGGCCCGCTTCTTCGACCAGCTCAAGCCGGGTCGATCGGTATGGCGGTTGAACTGGTCGGTGATGGACGATCCGGCGCTGTTCCAGCCGACCGGTCGCGATCGCGGTGACCTGCGCGATGACATCACGGCGGAGAATGCCGGCGAGCGCCTGTGGCTGCGCAGCGAGCGACAGACGTTGCGGCGCCTGTCCGAGACGCCGGCGATCCTGTTCACCATCCGGCTGCACGTGCGGCCGCTTTCCGACCTGGAGAGCCGGCCTGAAGCGGCGGCCCGGCTGGCCGAAAGCCTGGCGACGATGCCGGCGAATATCTATCGCTACAAGTCGGTGCGGCCCTACGGCGAGGCGCTGCGCGAATACCTCACGCACTTGTCACGCACAGACATTTGACCCACAAGTGATGCGGGGTCGCGTCGGCCGGGGGCTATGTTCCAGGCATGAAACATGTCGCATTTCTACTCGGGTTGGCCGCACTGGCGCTGACGGCGCCGGCGGCGATGGCGCAGCAGGCCGGATCGCAGGCGGACCGGCCGGTCGTGGTGGAGCTGTTCACCAGCCAGGGCTGTAGCTCCTGTCCGCCGGCCGACCGTGTGGTGGAGAACCTCGCCGGCCGCGACGACGTGATCGCGCTCAGCTTCAATGTCGACTACTGGGACTACATCGGCTGGAAGGACACACTGGCCTCGCCCGAGTACACGCGTCGGCAATACGCCTATGCCTCGGCGATGGACGAGCGGCGCGTGTATACGCCGCAGATCGTCATCGACGGCGCCATGCACGTGGTCGGATCGGATCGCTATGCGGTCGCGGACGGTATCGAGCAGCAGCGCAAGGTTCACCCGAGCCTGCCAGTGACGCTTGAGCGTGCCGGCGACAAGGTCACGGTGAAGGTCGGCGAAGGCGCCGTCAGCGGCCCGGCGACGATCTGGCTGGTGCAATACGACAACCGCCACGAGGTCGAGATCGGCCGCGGCGAGAATGCCGGCCGGACGATCACTTACGCAAACGTGGCGCGCACGCTGACCAAGCTCGGCGAGTGGAAGGGCAAGGCGATGCAGCTCGACCTCGACAGCCCGACGCACGACGGCTGCGTGGTGATGGTGCAGCAAGGCACCCACGGCCCGGTCCTCGGCGCCGCGCGCCTGCGGGTGACGCCCGGCGCGTCGTGATTGGTGGCCGTCATGCCGGCCTTGAGCCGGCATCCATGTCGATGGCGTGACCGACCTGCATTGCACCGGCTGCAACATGGACCCCGGATCAAGTCCGGGGTGACGGGAAGGGCCCTGGTCAGTCGACCAGGTCGTAGACGGTGTTCTTCAGGATCGGGTGGCGTTCGCGGCGGTAGCGGCGCTTGAAATGCTGTTCCAGCAGCTCGCAGTTCTTCGCCCGGCCGTCGACAATCAGGCGGAAGCCCGGCGGGAAGCGTTCCTCCATGTCCAGCACGTCGACCGCGGCGCGACGCTCCTTGGTCAGCGCCGGTCCGTCCAGGTAGACCAGGTCCGGCGTCACGTCCGGCACGTCCTGGAAGCGCCAGACCGGCACGCCGGCGAACTCGCACGCGATGGCCGGCGTGATCGAGATGTCGCAGTAGGGCTCTAGCTGCTCCGGCATCGAATCGATGGTCACCTGGCCCCAGTGCGGATCGGCGTCGAGCGACCAGATGCGGCCGGGCGCGCCCTCGGCCGTGTTCTCGGCCAGCGCCTGCGCGTAGACGATGGTCGAGCAGCCGCTGCCGAACTCCAGCACCACTTTCGGCTTGCGTTCCCGCACCGTCCGGTAAAGAAACCACAGGTCCGACCACACCGGCGGCTTGGCGTCGGCCGGGCGGTGGTCGAACAGGCGGTCGTGGCCACGCGCCGCTAGCGCCCGGCGGCCCTGGCCGTCGAGCCAGGCCAGGCCGATTTTCCGCCGGACCAGGAAGGCCGTATCCTTAAGGGATCGCATGCGCTCAACTACGCCAGCAACGGACCCGAACGCAACGCCCACGAGCGATCTCGACCGGCCGATCTTCATCGGCGGCCTGATGCGCTCGGGCACGACGTTGCTGCGCGCCATGCTGGGCCAACACCCACGGATCGCCGCCGGCCTGGAAACCCACTGGTTCGAGCTCGATCCCGCCGCCGGCACCGCGCGGCGCGGCGAGCCGGCGGAGGAACACATCCGGCGCTTGGCCGGGTTCTTCCAGATCGAGGCGATGCCGGCGCTGGCCTGGTGGCGCCAGGCGCGGACGGCTGAGGAATTCCTCGCCAGCTTCATGGCGTTCTACGCCGCCGGGCAGGGCAAGCCGCGCTGGGCGGAGAAGACGCCCGGTAACCTGCGCCATGCCGAGCGCATCCTGGCGCGCTGGCCCGACGCACGGCTGATCCACATCGTGCGCGATCCGCGCGACGTCTTCGCCAGTTTCCGGCGCAGCGAAAAGTATGGCGGGCCGACCGACTATGGTGCCTTGTGGTGCGACTACTTCGAGGCTGCGGCGGCGGCACGGCGGGCGGCGGGGCCGGAGCGGTTCGTCGAGTGCAAGTACGAGGCGCTGGTGTGGTCGCCGGAGGCGGAGATGCGCCGGCTGCTGGCATTCCTGGACGAGCCGTGGGACGCGGCCTGCGCCCGCTTCGACGGCCGGCCGCAGGAGTTCGAGCAGGTGCGCGAGCTGACCGGCCACGAGAGCACGACATTGGCGCAGCTCGCCGAGCCGCTCACGCAGGAGCGCGTCGGCGGCTGGGCTTCGGTGCTGACCGCCGACGATATCGCCGCCGCGCGCGCCGTCTGTGAGGCACGCGGGCTGGCTGCCGAGTTCGACGGGGCGATGGCGTGAGCGCGCAACAGCACGCTCACACAAAAGGACAGGCCGTGTCCTGTTGGGCACGGCCGTGAGCGCGTTGCTCCTTGTCAACTACCACTACGTGCGGCCGCGCGATGCGCACCCGTACCCCGGCATTCATCCGATCTCGGCCGACGAGCTCGACGCCCAGGTCGCGGCGTTGAAGGCGCAATTGCATGCCGCGTCGCCTGAAGAGGTCGAGGCCTGGGCCGATGGCGACGACCGTTTGCCCGGTCCGGCTTTCTTCCTCACCTTCGACGACGGCCTAGCCGACCACCACGATCCAGTGCTGGCGGTGCTGGCGCGCCATGGCGTGCGAGCGGCCTTCTTCGTCAACTCCCGGCCGCTGACCGAGCGGCGCGGCATCACCGTGCACAAGGTGCACTG
This sequence comes from uncultured Rhodospirillales bacterium, assembly GCA_964627965.1. Taxonomy (GTDB): domain Bacteria; phylum Pseudomonadota; class Alphaproteobacteria; genus JAVKFY01. Next base: position 3,860 of record CAZVLI010000140.1, on the reverse strand, counting down.
GCTGCGTGCCGAGACCGCGCCGGACGACTTCCGCGCCGAGTTCCTGGGGCACCTGTCGGCCGACGGCCGCGACGTGGTCGAGAACCACGATGCGGCTCGCGCGGCGGCCGAAACCAACCGCTACGATCCGCCAGAGACCGCGCGGCTGAAGTACGCGATCAACTTCCTGCTGCCCTATGAGCAGGTCGACGCCGCGACCGAGGCGATGCTGCGCGCGCGGGGCCTGTCGGAAGCCGACTTCTGCGACATGTTCTACATGACGCCTGATCAGATCCGGGCGTTGCGTGACGATGGCCACCTGATCGGCAGCCATGCGCATACGCACCGGCCGCTGTCGCGGCTCGACGACGCCGACGCCGACGTTGCCGCCAACCTCGACTGCCTGGAAAGCATCACGGGTCAGCGGCCGGTCTGGCTCAGCTATCCGTGGGGCAGCCCGTGGTCGATTCCCGCCGATGCCGAGGGGCTCTGCCGGCGGCATGGCTTCCGGCTGGCGATCACGTTGAACCGGGACTGGAATCGCGGTGGCGAACCGGCGCATCTTCTGAATCGCGTGAACACCAACGAGGTCGACGCGATGCTGCGAGAAAGGCCCGCCGCATGATCCGGCTGGACCGCATGGCGATGCGGGCGGTGAAGACCGCCGGCCTGCCGCTGGCGCCGTGGATGGCGCTGGTGAAGGCGACGCGGCGCGTCACCCATCTGGGCGCCTGGCGTCGCCGCCAGGCCGCCTACGAGAGCGCCTTCGACGACCCGGCCTGGCAGGGCTTCGTGCCGGCGGACAAGGGCTTCCGGACCTTCCAGGCCGAGGACCTGCCGCACCTGGCCGACGCGGTCGCGGCGTGCCAGCGGCTGGCGGACGCGCGGCTCGGCGCCAACGACAAGGGTCGGGCGCACAAGCCGTTCTTCCAGAACGTGCTGCGCCCCGATGACCTGGCGGGCGAGCCGGACCTGCTGGCGGCGGCGACGTCGCCGGCGATGCTAGCGATCGCGGCCGACTATCTCGGCTGCCTGCCGCGGCTGAAGGCGATGGGGCTCTACCACTCGCCGGTGAACGACAGCACCACGTCGTCGCAGCTCTTCCACTTCGACAACGACGACCTGCGCCAGATCAAGTGCTTCGTGCATGTCTGGCCGGTGGACAGCGAGACCGGGCCGTTCACCCTGCTGCCGGCCGATGCGACCCAGCGGGCGCTTTCGCGGCTCGACGGGCGCACGCGGGCGGCGCGCGGCAAGCTGACCGACGAGCAGGTCCTGGGCGGCGGCGAGCAGGCGGTGGAGTTGGTCGGGCCGGCCGCCACGGCCGCCTTCGTCGATACCTCGCGCTGCCTGCATTTCGGCAGCCGGGCGCGCGGCGCGGCGCGGCTGGTGTTCATGTTCCAGTTCACCACCTGGCCCGACGCGGTGATCGGCAAGGGCGAGATCGACACCGAGGGCCGCCCGTTGATGAACTTTCCGCCGGCGGCCGATCCGTTGCTGGCCATGGTGCTGGGACAGGAGAACGCATGAGCGCGCAACAGCACGTGAGTATTGTTGAGTCGGCCGTGTCCTGCTGGGCACGGCGCATGAGCGCGCAGCAGCACGCTCATATTATTAGGCAGGCCGTGTCCTGTTGGGCACGGCCATGAGTCTGATCGCAAATGTCGAGACGGCGCGCTATCGGGTGCCGCTGCCGGTGCCGCTCAGCGACTCCACGCACGGCACGATGACCACCTTCGACCTGATCACGGCGCGGATTCGCGACAAGGATGGGGCAGAGGGCGTCGGCTACACCGTGACCATGACCGGCGGCTCGGCGGTGCACGCGCTGCTGCGGGACGACTACGCGCCGCTGCTGCCGGGGCTCGACGCGCGCCGCCCGGAGGCGGTGTGGCAGAAGCTCTACTGGCATGCGCACTACGCCGCGCGTGGCGGCATTGGCAGCTTTGCGCTGGCCGCCGCCGACATTGCGTGCTGGGACCTGAAGGCGGCCCGCGCCGGCGAGCCGCTGTGGCGCCATCTGGGCGGGCACGATCCGAAGGTGATGGCCTACGCCGGCGGCGTCGACCTGCACCTCACGCCGGACGAACTGGTGGCGCAGACGCAAGGCAACCTTGAGCGCGGCTTCCGCGCCATCAAAGCCAAGGTCGGCCGGCCGAAGCTGTCGGAGGACATCGAGCGCATCGCGGCGCTACGCGAATTCGTCGGCGACGGCTTTCCGCTGATGGTTGACGCCAACATGGGCTGGCGCCCGGACCAGGCGGTGACGGCGGCGCGGCGCCTGCGCGACTTCGACCTGGTCTGGCTGGAGGAGCCGACGCAGCCGGAAGACATCGCCGGTCACGTCCGCATCGCCGAGCAAGGCGGCATCGCCATCGCCACCGGCGAGAATTTCCACCTGCTGTCGGAGTTCCACGACTTCATCGCCGCCGGCGCCGTGCAATTTCCGGAGCCGGACGTCACCACCTGCGGCGGCATCACGGTGTTCATGAAGGTGGCGAAGCTGGCCGAGGCGGCGAACCTGCCGCTGACCTCGCACGGCGCGCACGACGTGACCGTGCACCTGCTGGCCGCGGTTCCGAACAAGTCCTACCTGGAGGCGCACGGCTTCGGGCTGGACGCCTACGTCGCCGACCCGCTGACGCTCGACAGCGAAGGCCGGGCCATCGCGCCCGACCGCCCCGGCCACGGCATCCTGTTCGACTGGGCCGCCCTGGAACCGCTCAGGGTGGGGTGAGCAATGTGCCGTCATCCCGGGCAAGCGCAGCGCGACCCGGGATCACCGGTCGGCGACGTTGAAAGCCCAACCCGGTGATGCCGGGTCAAGCCCGGCATGACGATGAAGGTGGCTAGAACCCCTCGAACCGGGTGAAGGCCTCGACCGACTCGCGCTCGGTGTGAAGCTTGGTGGTCGGGTGGGCCGGGTCCTCGTAGCCGAGGCTCATGCCGCAGACCAGGGCCTGGTCGTTCGACACGCCGAGCTGGTCGCGCACGATCTGGTGCTGGTTGCACCACGCCACCTGCGGGCAGGTATGCAGGCCGTGGGCGCGCGCGGCGATCATCACGTTCTCGATGAACATGCCGTAGTCGAGCCACGACCCGATCTCCAACACCCGGTCGATGAAGAAGAAGAGGCCAACCGGCGCACCGTAGAAGCTGTAGTTGCGCATCTGCTGCGCCCGGCTGCCCTCGCGGTCGCCCTTCTCGATGCCGATCAGGCCGTAGAGCGCCCAGCCGACGGCGCGGCGGCGCTCGGCATATTCCGGCGGAAAGGTGTCGGGGTAGTACTTGTACTCGCGCGTCGACGGCGCATCGGAATTCATCGCCGCCAGCACCGCCTCGGTCAGCGCCTCACGCTTCGCACCGGCGACGGCGACGACTTTCCAGGGCTGCATGTTGGTGCCGCTGGGCGCCCGCGCGGCCACGCGCAGGATGTCGTTCACCGTCGCCTCCGGCACCGGGTCCGCCAGGAAGCCGCGCACCGAGCGGCGCGACTCGATGGCCTCGATCACGTCCATTCTTACTTTCCTCTCACTGAGCTGGCCGGGAATTTAGCCAACCATCTCCACCGCGTCATGCCCCGGCTTGGGCGGTGCGCAGCAGCACACCGCCAATGTGCGGTAGGTCGCGTCCTGTTGGGCGCGATCCCGGGGTATCCACGTGGTCCCTTCGGCACAGTCCTGCGCGATCAAGGCGACGCGGAGACGTGGATGGCCGGGTCAAGCCCGGCCATGACGTTTGGGCGAATGCTCAGAACGGCGTGCGGGCCTGCAGGGCGGCGGCCAGGGTGCCGTCGTCGAGATAGTCGAGCTCGCCGCCGACCGGCACGCCGTGGGCGAGGCGCGAGACCTTCACGCAGCAGTCGGCCAGCCGTTCGGTCA
>CAZVLI010000139.1:0-8216 GCA_964627965.1 uncultured Rhodospirillales bacterium | reverse complement strand
CGAGGAAGACCGCGGTCTCGTTGCGCCGGCTGGTGGCGCCCTGCATGGCCGTGAAGAGCGACGCCACCGGGCTCGACATGCCGGCGTGGAAGCGCGGGTTCTGGCGCAGGATCGCGGCCAGCAGGGTCGAGCCGGAGCGCGGCAGCCCGGAGATGAAGTGGATGGGGTTGTCCACGCCGGTCTGGCTCAGCTACCCCGGCGGCGCACCGCGCCCACCGCGTACAGCGACGTCGCCAGCAGCGCCATCGATCGTCTGCTCAATACGTTTCTCCCCGCTCTCGCCTGGTCACGTTCAGCCGGCGCGGCGACGCCGGCGGACGACACCCAGGCCGACGACAGCCGGTACGAGCAACGCCAGCGCCGACGGTGCCGATACCGCCGTGGCGACGATCTGCAAGGTGACGGTGTCGTCGTTTTCCAGCGTCCAGACGTAGGTTCCTGGGAACAGTTCCATGCTCGTGAAACTCTCGTTCAGGAACGTCATATCGTAGAGCAACGGCGTTCCCGACACATAGCCCGAGGGTAGCCGCAGCGTCTGCGGGCTGATGAGGGCGCCGAAGGCGCTGTCCGGCGGACTGGTCACGACGAACGACTCCGGGGCGTCGAACCGAGTGCCGCCGAAGTTCGTCGGCACCGACGCCAGCGCGTAGACGTCGACCTGGGTGTTGGCCCGTTCGCCGAAGACGAAGCCTTCCGTGCCCCGTACGAAGGTGGTGGTGTTCGCCGTACTGACCGGGCTGAGGCCGTCGATATCCAGTGAGCCGGTCGAGTCGAACACCACGTTCGAGCCGACCTCCTGCACCGTCACGATGACGGCGGCAGTCGCCGTCGCGACCGGCGGTCCGAATATCGCCAGACCGGCCGCAAGCGCGCCGGCGATCATGTTCGCCATCTTCATCGCTCTGTCTCCGCAAGCTGGTGCCGCTGCCGCCGACGCAGACCAGCACCCAGAAGGCCAAGCGCGGGGAGCATCCGGCTCAGCATGCCGCTCTCCGTCTGCCTTCGGGTCGTACGCGGCTCCGCCGTTTGCGTCGCAGCGTCCCGAGCCCCGCCAGCGCGAGCGCGAGGAGCCCGGCGGTCGGGGGTAGCGGGACCGTCGAGAACGTGCCCGCGCCGAAGACGAGGTCGTCGATGTCGAAGAGCTCGCCTTGCGAGAGGCTCTCGGTGCTGAAGACGATCTCGGTGAAGCGCTCCTCGCCGAGGAACCCGACGAAGCCGGTGCCGGTGCTCGGCAGCGAGAAGATCGTATCGAACTCGGTGAGCTCGATCCCGGTCCCGTCGAAATCCCCGGCGATCGTGAGCAACCCTCCGGTGATCGTGGAGGTGAAGTCGGCGCCGAAGCCTAGCACCGGAAACGGAAAGGTCAGGGTGTGGATCGCGCCCACGCCCTGGCCCGGCGTGGCCTGGTGGACGCCGAAGCCGACTTGGTTGAGGAAGAGAACGGGGGTCGACGAGATCACGCCGCTGGCAAAGGTGATCGTGTTCGCCGAGGCAACGTCGTCGGTGAAGTCGTCGCGGATCAGCGGCGCACCGGCGAGCTCCGCCTCGAAGGCCGTCCGGTCCGTAAAGATCGTCACGGCCGCGGCAGGTGAGCCGCACGCAAGGGCGAGAACGACGGCAAGCGTTGGTCGGAGAAGGGTCATAATGCGTGCGCGCCATCCTGAGCTCATCATCTTCATCGCCCTGTCTCCGGCAGCTGATGCCGCTGCCGCCGGCGCAGACCGGCACCCAGAAGGCCAAGCGCTGCGGCCATCATCGCGCCGGTCGCAGGTTCGGGAACGGTCGTGACCGTCAGGCTCGCGAGCGTGTAGTTGTTCTCATCGATCGGGTTGCTGCTGTCGCTGGTGCGATCCTCGAAGACGTAGAGCCGTGTTGCCTGAAAGATCGCAGCGGTCAGCGGCAAGGCACCGAGTCCGCCGATGGGATTGAGTCCGTCATTTGCAAAGGTGTCGTCGGGGAAGCCCAGTTGGAAGGAGAAACCGGAAGGGAACTCAGCCCCGTTACTGCCGAGTGCAACGCCGAAGACATCAGTTGGCAGGTCACGGAAAATGCCGACGAGAGAAGTGTCGGCACTGAATCGATCCTCGCCAAGTCCGGGGAGCAGGACGATCGAGTCGCTACCGATGCCGAGCTCGACTTCGATGAATGACGGGTACAGCCCGATGGTTTGTTCAGGGTTCAGGTCAAGCGAAGTCTCGTCATAGGTGATGACGATGCGAAGCTGGTCGGTGGTGTTCACCTGCAGCCCGCCGAACACCGTGAAGACACCCGAGCCGACCGGTGTGCTGTCGTAGTCGAACACCGCTTCCAGAACCGACAGGGCCGTCGCGGGAGCGGTCGTGGCGACGGAGAGCCCGGCCGCGACGATGGCGGCTCGCATGAAGTTGACGTGGCGCATGGCGGTGGTCCTTTCCGATCTCTAGCGACCGCTGCGGCGTCGCCGCGCCCAGGCGAGGCCACCCAACCCGAGCAGGAACAAGGGTGCTGCGGCGGGGGCAGGCACGGACGTACTGACGGGACCGCGAACGAACGAGGTGATGTCAAAGACGCGTTCGAACAGGTTCGGCCCGACATCCGTGCCGAAGTCGCCGACGGCCGAGTTGATGTTCGAGAAGTCGGCGCCGGCGACCAGGTCGTCCAGGACGTCGAGCCCGTCGATGCCGCCAATCGTGAGAGTCACGAAGAAATCGGATGCAACCGAAAAGGCGTCGATGTCCTGACCTAGTTCGAGGACTCCGGAGAAAACAGCCACGCCCTGATCGGCATCGACGCCGTCGCCGGCGAAGGGAACCGTCAACGGCGACGCGGTGTTCACACCGTCGCTGATGCTGATCGCGACAAATGGCGGCACGAGGGGCGCACCGCCAGGGCCAAGCCGACTTGCAGACATCGCCGTGGCGGTGTCGACACCGGCTAGGCTCAGGTCGATCGCCACCTGCCCGGTGAATGTGTCGCCGACATCGAAAGCGGCCGCGTCCAAACCGGTGGCCGCCTCGAACTCGGCAGTCCCGCTCGAGTGAGGTGCGTCCGTCACGGTCGCGGCGAAATCGAACAGGATCGGCGCCGCCTGCGCCGGGGTGTAGAGACCGACCGCCAGACCGACGGCCAGAAGTGCTCTGCGGAACATCGTCTGTCTCCTCTACGCGCGTCGCCGCCGCGCCCAAGCGAGGCCGCCCAGTCCGACCAGGAACAGGGACGCGGCCCCCGGCGCCGGTATGGCCGCACGGTCCACCTCGATGGCGGCACCAAGGATCGTGCTCGGGGTGATCTGAAAGACGTTGAGGCCGCTGACGACCCCGCCAGGGAATACGAGCCCTTCGAACACCGAAAACAGGGTGAAGGTGAGCGGATCGGTTTGCGTGACGGCGGAGGTAAAGCGCCCCCCGCCGGACTGATTGCTGGCCCCGACGATTGAGAGCGCCGGGTCGGTGAACTCGAAGATGAAGCTCAGGCTGAACGACTGCCCACCGCCGTTGGCGAAGATCGAGTCGCTGGCGAGGAAGGTGAATGTTCCCGACGGGTCGATGTCGATGCTGAACGGTGTCGGGGCGCCGCCATCGGCGGAGATGCCAACATTGAACTCAACGCCGGACCCGATGATCGCCGGACCGACCGGGCCCGGAACCACGATGTTGTTGGTGAACGAACTGGTGGTCAGCGAGACCTCCAGCCCGGTGAGGTCCAGGACCGGTGCGGCTTGCGCCGGGGTGTACAGGCCAACCGCCAGCGCGGCGGCCAGAAGTGCCTTGTGGATCATGACTTGTCTCCGTCAGGTCACTGGCCGTCGGTGCGGCGGCGGCGCCAAGCGGCGAAGCCGGCCAGTCCGGCACCCAAGACCGCCAGCGTTCCCGGCTCGGGCACCGCGACGGGGCCAAGGAAGGTGAAGGTCACGTGGCCGTCGCCGACGTTCGGCGAGAGGCTGTACGAGGGGTTGGTGGCCGAGGCGTGGAGGAAGAAACCACCGGCGCCACCCGGGCCGTAGTCGCCGCCGTTGCCGCCGCTGTGGCCGCCGCCGCCACCGCCGCCGTGTGCAAAGCCGGGGTTGCTGGAAGCGCCGCCACCACCGCCAAAGCCGCCGCTACCGCCACCGCCGCCACCACTGCCGCCGGCACCGCCATTGAGATAGCTGGTGCCACCGGCAGAGAGGTACCCGCCGCCGCCGCCCGTGGCATAGCCGCCGCCGGCGGCGCCGCCGAAGGCAGTTCCTGCACCGCCACTGTCGTCGCCATTGCTGCTGAAGTCGGCCGACTGGCCATTCAGGTTGAAGTAGGCACCGCCACCGCCACCGGCAACGACCAGGACGCCACTGCCAACGTCGACCACGAAGGTGCCGCCGCCACCGCCGCCGGCGAAATACCCGCTGCCGCCGGCACCGCCGACCAAGAAGTTCAGTTGCGTGCCGGCGGCGAGGACGAACTCACCCCTGACGTCGCCGCCCAAACCGCCGACGCCACCCGAGATGTTGCCCGTGGCGTTGCCGCCCTGCCCGCCATAGGCGGCGATCCGATAGGTGCCGGCCTGCACGGTCGTGCAGGTGTCGAAACCGACGGCCGTGAAGCTGCCGATGCACGGCGCCGCCGAGGCGCTCGACCAGGCCGTCGCCACCGCGACGACCGACGTTCCCGCCAGCAAGGCGGCTTGCTTCTTGTTCATCGGTTATCCCCTGCTTTGACGACCTTCGCCGCTCCGTCCGCCCGCTCGCCGGCGCGTCGCCGACGCGACACGCCGAGGCCGGCCATGCCGGCGCCCAAGAGCGCCAGCGTCCCCGGCTCGGGGATTGCCACGGGTCCAAGGAATGCGAAGTTCACGTAGCCGTTGCCGGCATTCACGCCCGCCTGGGTGAAGCCGTTCGCGGCCAGGTCGCTCACGAAGGAGCCGCCGCCAGCACCACTGCTGTAGCCGCCGTCGCCGTTGCCGCCGCTGTAGCCGCCGCCACCACCTCCCGAAATGGTGCCGGAGGAATAAAAGGCCCCGCCGCCACCGCCACCGAAGCCGCCGTTGCCGCCGTAGCCGGCACCACCGGCGCCCGCGCCGCCGGCGCCGCCGTTGATGAAGCTGGCACCGCCGGTATTGCCGTAGACACCACCGGCGCCGTCACCGACGAAGCCGCCGCCGCCGGCGCCTAGTCCGTTGGAGCTGCCGCCGCCGTTGCCGCTATTGCCGCTCTGGCCCGGTAGACCGTCCTGGTTGCCGCCACCGCCGCCGCCGCCGGCGACAACGAGGGGCGAGTTGCCTGGGCCGACGACGAAGCTGCCGCCACCGCCGCCGCCGCCTCTGGAGTCGGTCTCACCGACGCCGCCGGCCAGGATGGTCAGGGTAGTTCCGGCGGCGAAGTAGAACCCGCCGCCGGCGCCGGCGCCGAGGCCTCCCTGCGAACCGTCACCGGTACTTCCGCCGCCCTGAGCGCCATAGGCGGCGATGCTGTAGGTGCCGGCCTGCACGGTGGTACAGGTGGTGAGGCTACCGATATAGCCAAAGCCGCCAATGCAAGGCGCCGCCACGGCGCCCGAGCATGCCGTCGCGACCGCGACGATCGACGTCCCCGCCAGCAAGGCGGCTTGTATCCTGTTCATCGGTATTCCCCAGCTTCGGCGGCCTTCGCCGCACCCGTTCGGTTGCGCGACCCGCCTCGCCGCGGGCGCGCCCAGAGATTCACAACCGGCGCGCGCACGGTCACGGCCGCCTATGTCCGGTATCGTCGAGATCGGGTATGGCTTTATCTGAGACGCACGGCGCCGCGAGCGTCGGGCTAGCCGTTGCCGGTCCGCATGGCCTCAACCAGCGCGCCACCGACGCAACGACGTACCGCGACAACGCGCGGTCACTGATGACCAACATGCCCGCTCTCCCCGATGTTGGAGGTCCGGCGCGTTTCCCGCGTCTCAGACCCTCCAGCTACGGGGATAATGTGAGGTCGAAGGTCCGCGATGTCGTGAGCTGGGAATCTCGACTTTGTTGGATGCCCGTCTCAGTCGTGGTCTGGGAGTCTCACAGGCGTTTGAGGAAGGGCAGAATGTCCAGACGCCGGTCGTGGAGCGCGGCTGGCAATCGGGGCGCGTCGTATTCCCCGTAAGGCCTGTTTTGGACGACGTCGCTCGGCGCGAAGCCGAAACGGCGACGGAACTCGCGGCTGAAATGGGTGGTCGAGCTGAAACCCCAATGTTCGGCGGCGCGCGTGACCGCGCCGCGCGCCGCCGGCCCGGAGGCCAGCCACATCAGCGCCGCTTCGAGCCGCTGCGCCATGACATAGCGGTCCAGCCCGCCATCTTCCTTCATGTCGCGGAACAGCGTCGCGCGGGAGATGTTGAAGCGTGCGCAAACCGAGTCGACGTTGAGTTCGCCTGTTCGCAGATTTCGTCGGATGTGGTCGCGAATGGCCTGGCTGCGCGCACTGTCGAATGTAGCCGCGCAAGGCGCCGTCCCGGCATCCTCGGTCAGCACGCTGCGCACCAGCGTGGTCAGGCTACGTGCGATGGCGGGCGCCTCAGTCTTGGTGACGCTGTCGAGCTCGTCGAATGTGTTCCGCACCGTATTGCCGAGAATGTGGCCGAGCGCACTATCGGCAGGAAATCGCATGGCAGCGGGATGGCGGCTCGGGTCATAGCCGATCTGTTCATGCGAGATCTGAAGGTTGATCACCTCCGCCGACTTGGAGCGGCCTCGATACTCGCGGCTGTAGTCCATGAGATGAACATCGCCCGGACGGACGTTTATCCACTCGCCGTCCAGATCGCGCTGCACTTCACCGGACAGGTAGATTTCGAGCAGAACCGTGTTCGCGACGTCGGCCTTCAGGTGCCGCTGATGGCGATGGACAAGCTGGCTGCCGAATGACGCATTGATCAGCACGAGCGTGTCCAGAAGCCAGACCGTCCCCCGGGACAAGTGGTCTTCCGGCTTGCCGCCGAGCAGCGACACGTCATAGAGCGGCCGCACCGCATCGGCCCACAGATCGGCACGCCACCCCGGCTCGGCACCAGCGAGATCAATGCTAGACCTGTCGATCAGTGGCGGCTCGACCATCGGGCTCAGGCCTCACGTTCTGGACATTGACCAACCCACACCACGCACTGTTTCGACCAACCTGTCGGCAAACAGATCGGGTTTCTCATAAAGCAGAAAGAAGCCCGCACCGGCCACACACTCGGTCGTGAACCAATTGGATCTCGCGGCGAAGGCGGCAGCTTCGTCGCCGGAGATCGAGCGGTCGAACTCGCCGTGCATGTGATGTACGGGGCACCCGATATCGCCATAGGGAATGGGATCGCGGCACCACAAAGACTGGACATCGCGGACGAAGTCCCAGGTACTGCCCGAGACCGAAAGCGCGCAGGCATTGCGGATCAGCGGCAGGATTTCGGGATCGGCCAACGTCGCTTGCACCTCGGGCACTTCGCCCCAGCCTTTGGCGATGAACCAGTCGACGCCCTTCTGTTCGATGTAACGTTCGCTGATCCGAATGAAGGTCTCTGCCGCGCGCGGTGCGCGCCTTATGAGTCCGATCAGCGCCCGCTGGACGGGCGCCAGTCGCTCCAAAGCGGTCGCGCTAAAGGGACTGAGAAGCCCCAGGATGAGCAGGCGGGTGAACCGGTCGCCCGGCCTCGCCGCGAGGCGAAGCAAGGCCTCCGATCCAATCCCCAGACCAATGGCGGGGATCGGCCCGAAACCCAGCTCCTTGAGCAGGAAATCGATGGCGTCGACCCGATCGTGAGCGAAATCGACGGTCGGACTGCTTTCCGACGCGCCGAACCCGGGCCGCACGATCGCAAACAGCTTGATGCCCTCGCGGTGCAGTCGCGCCTCGACGTCGGCCCCCAGGATGTAACCCTGGACCGATCCGTGGACCAGCAATGCCGGCACGCCGTCGGCCGCGCCTGTCCAGCTATAGGCCAGCTTCCGGCCGTCCGGCCGGATCACGATCGTCTCGTTGCCCCAAGGGTCGCGCCACGCGGCCTGACTGCTGCGTCGACCGTGGCTCGCGCGCGCGGCGAGAAGCCCCAGCAGCCGGATGAGATCGATCTGCGAGGTGGCACCGGTCTTTGCCAGGATGGTACGCACCTGGGTACGGGTCGTGGCCACCGACGTCTTGCGGCGTGTGGCAACGGCGGCGACATCGCGCGTTTCGTACAGGCACCGACAGACATCCTGTTCGGCCTCGGTTAGATCGAAGGCCTGTTGCAGCATGGTGTCGATCGTGTCCGACCACCGGGTCTCCA
>CAZVLI010000138.1:0-8219 GCA_964627965.1 uncultured Rhodospirillales bacterium | reverse complement strand
AAGGCGGTGTCGCGGTCGAAGATGTGCATCGAGCCGCCGCGGCCGCGACTGCAGCCGTCCTGCTTGCCGTACATCTCCGCCATCACCCGTTCCATCGGGATGCCGCGCGCCAGCGCGTGGCCGTGCTCGCGGTAGGTGGCGACGATGGCGTCCTCCGGCGAGAGCGCCGCCATGACGCCGGCGGCGATCGCTTCCTCGCCGATATAGAGGTGCAGGAAGCCGCGAATCTTCTGTTGCGTGTAGAGCTCGGCGCAGCGTTCCTCGAAACGGCGGATGCGCAGCATCTGGTGCAGCAGCCCCTTCACGTGTTCGGGCGAGAGTTTCAGCTTGGCGGCGCGTGCGCTCATGTCTTCTCGTCGCTTTCCAGGGTCGAGATGTCGCCCTCGGGCAGGCCCAGCTCGCGTGCGCGCAACAGGCGCCGCATGATCTTGCCCGAACGGGTCTTCGGCAGGTTGTCGCGGAAGGCGATCTCGCGCGGCGCCACTGCCGGCCCAAGCCGTCGCCGCGCATGCGCCATCAACTCGCGTTCGAGGTCCGGGCCCGCTTCGAAACCGGCCTTCAGCGCCACGAACGCCTTGATCACGTTGCCGGCGACGGGATCGGGCTTGCCGATCACCCCGACCTCGGCGACGGCGTCGTGTTCCATCAGGATGCTCTCGACCTCGAACGGCCCGATCAGGTGGCCGGCCGTCTTGATCACGTCGTCGCCGCGCCCGACGAACCAGAGGTAACCGTCGGCGTCGCGCTTCACCATGTCGCCGCTGAGGTACCAGCCTTCGGCGAAGCACTTGGCATAGCGCTCGTCCTCGCCGAGATAGCCTCGGAACATCGACGGCCAGGCGGCGCGCAGGGCGAGGTCACCTTCGGTATCGGGCGCTTCGATGACGCGGACGCCGCCGTTGGCGCGTTCCACGACGGCGGCCTCGATCCCCGGCAGCGGCAAACCCATCGAGCCCGGCTTCACCGGAAGCGCTGCGTAGTTGGCGACCATGATCCCGCCGGTCTCGGTTTGCCACCAGTTGTCATGGAACGGCCGGCCGAAGACCTCCTGGCCCCAGACCACGGCTTCCGGGTTGAGCGGCTCGCCGACGCTGGCGAGGAATCGCAGCCGCGAGAGGTCGAAGCGGCCGGCCATCTCCGGACCGACCTTCATCAGCATCCGAATTGCCGTTGGTGCCGTGTACCAGACCGTCACCTTCTGGTCCTGCAGGGTGCGGTACCAGCGCTCCGCGTCGAACTCGGCCTCGTCGACGATGCTGGTCACGCCGTTCACCAGCGGCGCGATCACGCCATAGGACATGCCGGTCACCCACCCGGGATCGGCGGTGCACCAGAAGATATCCTCGGCGTGCAGGTCGAGCGCCAAGCGGCCGGTCACGGCGTGCGCCACCACGGCTTCGTGCGCGTGGATCGCGCCCTTGGGCTTGCCGGTGGTGCCGCTGGTGAAGTGCATCAGCGCGATGTCGTCGGGCTTCGTCGGCGCCATCGGCGCGTCGTCCGCGGCATCGGCCAGCAGCGGCGGCAGGGCGACTACACGGTCCGTCTCGTCTTCGATGGCACCATCGATCAGCAGCACCGCCTTCAACTCAGACAGGTCCGGCAGCAATGCTTCGACCTTGCGCTTGAACAACGCCTTGGTGGTCAGCAATGCCTTGCCGTGCCCGATCTCCAGCCGCATGCGGATCGGCTCCGGCCCGAAGGCGGCGAACATCGGACAGAACACGCCGCCATGCCGCAACGTCCCGAGGATCGCGGCGTAGAGCTCGGGTAACCGCCCGCAGAGCGAGTAGACCGCATCGCCGCGACCGATCCCGAGGCGCTCCAGAACACTGGCGAAGCGCGCGCTTGCGGCGGCGAGCTGGGCAAAGCTGACGTCGCGGACGCTACCGTCGCGCCCCAGATGGCGGAACGCGATGTGCGCTCCGCGCCCTTCCGCGACGTGCCGGTCGACGGCCTCGTGCGCGATGTTCAGACCACCATCTGGCAAGCCGGCCAGATTGGCCCGTTCGCCGGCCCAGTCGAAGTCACGCCGCGCCGCCTGATAGTCGACGAGGTTCGGCGCCGCCCCGGACGTCGCGCTGGGTTTCGCGATGATCTCATAAGCCATGCGCCCATTAGGGGGCATGTCGGACGGCGCGGCTTTGATGCAGGTCAAAGCGATGCCCACGCATCCGGCCTGAGATGCCTTGGCAACGGAACTCCATGGATGATCGATGGCGGACAGGCGCTCGGACGGCAGTCGACCCGGACAGATCAACCGGATCGTGGCCGCGCGGTTTCGCGAGGCGGCCGATCTGCTGGAGCAGCAGGGCGCCAATCCGTTCCGTGCTCGCGCATACCGTCGGGCCGCGCAGACCGTGGCCGAACTCGACCGCGATCTCGGCGAGATACTTGCTGACGGTTCGCCAACCGACCTGGAGAGCCTGCCGGGTGTTGGCGAGGCGCTGTCGGCGGCGATCGAGGAGATCGTACGCACGGGCCGCTGGGCGCAGCTCGAGCGGCTGCGCGGCGAGATGCCGCCGGAGAAGCTGTTCCAGGCGGTTCCGGGCATCGGTCCGGCGCTGGCCGAGCGGATCGCCGACACGTTGCATATCGAGACTCTTGAGGCACTGGAACTGGCGGCGAATGACGGGCGGCTGGAAGAGGTGCCGAGCGTCGGTTCGGGCCGCGCGGCAATGATCCGCGGGTCGCTGGACGCAATGCTTCGTCGACAGCGCCCGATCAGGCGTCGCGATGCGAGCGATGAGCCCTCCGTGTCACTGCTGCTCGACATCGACCACGAGTATCGCGAGCAGGCTGCGGCCGACCGCCTGACGAAGATCGCGCCGCGCCGGTTCAATCCGGAACATCGGGCCTGGCTCCCGATCCTGCATACCGGCCGCGACGGCTGGGAGTTCACGGCGCTGTACTCGAACACGGCGCGGGCACATTCATTGGCCCGCGTCGGCGACTGGGTGGTGCTCTACTATCACCACGACTCGCAACCGGAACGGCAATGCACGGTCGTCACGGAACGAAACGGGCCGCTCGCCGGCCACCGCGTGGTGCGTGGCCGCGAGCTGGCCTGTCTGGAGCACTACGGCGTCGAAGGCGATCTCACCGCAGGCTGAGGATGTAGGCGGCGATATCGTCGATCTCGCCTTCGGTGAGGATCAACTCCGGCATGTTCTCGTGCGGCGAGCGCAGGAAGGCGCGCAGGCTCAGTTCCGTGGTCGCCTTGCGGTCGGCCAGGACCTGAAACGCCGTGGCATCGGCGTAGCCGACCTTTCGGTCGTCCGGCGCGGTCGCATGGCATTCCGCGCACACCGCCCTGGCATGCGCTTCGCCGCGCTTGGCGTCGCCCATGGTCGCGGCGCCGACGGCCACCATCAGCAGCAGCATCACCGCCACCGCGAGGCCACCGATGACCAGGCCGATCGGCAGGCTCGACCTGCGCGATTCCTGTCCCCGTGGTGCATTTGGCATCGTCATACCTCCTGGGACCCCCAACGGACGACAGCCGCCTCCACCTACTCTCCCGAACCGGGGCCGCTGGCGCGTTGATACGGATCAATGCCGGTCAAAGCCGCGGGGCGTAGGAGTTGCTCATGCAGCCGGCATCCTGGAGAGCGACATGACGTCCGCGCGCCAGCTCCTGTCATCGAGCGTCACCGGCATCGCCGTGTCGGAGATCAAGGCGATGGCGATGCGCAGTGCCAAGGTGCCGGGCGCCGCTTCCTTGACGTGGGGCCTGCCGTCGTTCCGCACACCCGCTCACATCCGAGAAGCTGTGGCCGCTGCGCTGGAAAGCGATGCCGACATCGGCAAGTACTCGCTGCCCGATGGACTGCCGGCGTTACGACAGGCCGCGGCGGAAACGCACCGAACGGCGACGGGCGTTGCCGTCGACGCCGACCGCAATGTCCTGATCACCGCCGGCAACATGGAGGGTCTGAACGCGATCTTTCACGCCCTGATCGATCCGGGCGACGAGATCATCGTGACCGACCCGGGTTTCGCGTCCCACTTGCAGCAGATACGCATGCTCGGCGGTAAGCCGGTTTTCTGGCCGATGGACGAGAGCGCGGCGTGGGCGCTTGACCTAGACGCGCTGCCGACGCTGATCGGGCCGAGAACCAAGGCGATCCTGCTGGTCACGCCGTCGAACCCGACCGGCAAGATCTTCGGCGAAGCCGAACTGCGGCGGATCGGCGAGCTGGCGCAAGAGCATGGCATCCTGGTTCTGCTCGACGATCCGTACAGCCACTTCACCTACGAGAATCGCGCCCGGTACTTCAACCTGGCCTCGGTGCCGGAACTGGCCGATCACGTCGCCTACCTGTTCACGTTCTCCAAGTGCTACGCGATGAGCGGCTGGCGGGTCGGCTACATGGTCGTGCCCGAGTTCCTCAAGCGAGAGGTGATCAAGGTGCACGACGCGACGATGATCTGCGCGCCGCGCATCGCCCAGGTGGCGGCGTTGGCCGCGCTGGCGGCGCCGACGTCTCACCTCGCCAGCTTCGGGGCGGCGCTGGGCAAGCGCCGCCAACTGATCTGCGAGCGCCTGGATGCGGTATCGCATGTCTTCCAGTACGTGCGGCCCGAGGGCGCCTACTACGTCTTCCCGCGCATCGTCGCCGACCACGCCGACGCCACCGCTTTCGCCATCGACCTGCTCGAGCAGGCCAAGGTCACCGTCACGCCCGGGGCGGCCTTCGGTCCGACGGGTGAGCATCACGTGCGCATGGCCTTCTGCGTCGAAGAGGCGGTGATCGACCAGACGTTCGACCGGATCGAGAGCCACTTCGGCAAGTCATGACTTCGTAAGGAGCCCATCGATGACAGCTTCACCGAGCCCAATGGCCAGCCTCAGCGCGGACGAGATCCGCTCTATCGTCGGCGATATCGACGATGCGCGGTTGGCGCGCGTCGAGGCGCTGGCCCCGACCCGCGCGGAACTGGAAGCCGCGGTCGCCTGGATCGCGGGTGGCGACGACGAGATGCACAAGGAGCGGCGCGCGCTTGCGGGCAAGACCGCCGAGGTCTTCGAGTTGCTGACCACCGACCTGCCACCGGACGAGAACCGCTAGCCGGCGAAGCTGGCGCCATGCGAACCGAAGACTGAACGATCCGATGCCGCTCGATCCTTTGCCCGCTACCGCGCTGTACCGAACCATCGCGTCGGCCGCGCTGCCGTTCCAGACCACCGACGATCTGCCCGATGCGACCGAGGCGCTGGGTCAGGATCGGGCCGTGGAAGCGCTGCGTTTCGGCGTCGGTATGCAGGATACCGGCTATAACATGTTCGTGCTGGGACCGGCCGGGACCGGTCGCCACACCCTGGTCCGCCAGATACTCGCCGATCGCGCGGCCGGCACTCCTGCGCCGAACGACTGGGCCTATGTCTTCAACTTCGACCACCCGCACCGGCCCAAGGTGCTGGAACTGCCCGACGGTCGTGCTGAACAGTTCGCCGACGACATGGACGCGATGGTGAGCGAGCTGCAGGCGTCAATCCCGGCAGTGTTCGAGAGCAGCGAGTACCAGACCCGTCGCCACGCGGTGGAGGAGGAGTTCAAGGAGCGCCAGGAGACCGCCTTCCAGGCCGTGCAGGAGGAGGCACAGAAGCGGGGGCTGGCGCTGGTGCAGACACCGACCGGACTGGCGCTTGCGCCGGTTCGCGATGGGGAGGTGATGCAGCCGGACGCGTTTCGCCAGCTCTCACAAGAGGAACGCGAGCAGATCCAGAAGAACATCGGCGAGATGCAGGAACGGCTGATGCGCACCATCGAGGAACTGCCGCAATGGCACGCGGAGTTCCGGCATCGGCTGCAGGAACTGGCCCAGGAGGTGACGACGGTGGTCGTCGCCTCGGTGATGCGCGAACTGCAAGCGAAATATGCCGATCTTGCGGCGGTCGCGGCCTATCTGGAGGACGTCGCGAGCGACGTCACCGACCAGGTCGACCTCTTCCTGCCGCAGCAGCCCGGCGCGCAGATGGTGGCCGGTGCAGGCATGGCGTCGCCGCCGCAGGAGCTGTCCGCCGACCTGCCGCTCATCCGCTACAAGGTGAACGCGCTCGTGGGCGCCCACGAGAACGGGGGCGCGCCGGTGGTGAGCGAGGATCTGCCGAACCAGCCGAACCTCGTGGGCCGCGTCGAATATCGGCAGGAACTGGGCGCGCTGACGACCGATCACATGCAGATCCGCGCCGGCGCGCTCCATCGGGCCAACGGCGGCTACCTGCTGCTCGATGCGTTGAAGCTGTTGCAGCAGCCAATGGCATGGGACGTGCTGAAGCGTGCGCTGCAATCGCGCACCGTGAAGATCGAGTCGCTGGCCCAGACGCTCAGCCTGGTCTCCACGGTTTCCCTGGAACCCGAGCCGATCCCGCTTGACGTGAAGGTCGTGCTGATCGGCGAGCGGTCGCTGTACTACCTGCTGTCCAGCCTCGATCCGGACTTCGCGACGCTGTTCAAGGTCGCCGTGGATTTCGACGAGCGCATGCCGCTGACCGACGAGACCGCGCTTGCCTATGCCGGTCTCATCGCGACCCAGGTGCGCAAGCGTGGCCTCCGTCCGTTGCAGCAGCCGGCCGTCGCTCGCGTGCTGGAACATGCTGTGCGGCTCGCCGACGATGCCGAGCGGCTGTCGCTGGAGGTCGGTCGCGTCGACGATCTTCTGAGCGAGGCCAATCACTTCGCCAACGAGAACGGCCACGAGCTAATCCAGCGCGAGGACGTCGACCAGGCGATCCGGGCGCAGATCCGCCGCGTTGACCGTATTCGCGAGCGCAGCCACGAGATGATCCTCCGCGACACCGTGCTGATCGACACCGACGGCGCGGTCGTCGGGCAGATCAACGGGTTGGCGGTACTGAGCATCGGTACCTTCAGCTTCGCGCGACCGAGCCGGATCAGTGCGCGCGTGCGGATCGGCACCGGCGAGGTGGTCGACATCGAACGGCGGGTCGAGCTCGGCGGTCCGATCCACTCGAAGGGCATGCTGATACTGGCCGCGTTCCTCGGCGCGCGTTTTGCAGCGGAGCATCCGTTGTCGCTGTCGGCCAGCCTGGTCTTCGAGCAGTCCTACGGCGGCGTCGATGGCGACAGCGCCTCGTCGACAGAGCTTTACGCCTTGCTCTCTGCGCTCGCCGATCTGCCGATCAAGCAGGGCTTCGCCGTCACCGGGTCGGTCAATCAATTCGGCCAGGTCCAGGCAATCGGCGGCGTGAACGAGAAGATCGAGGGCTTCTTCGACATCTGCGCCGCGCGCGGCCTGACCGGCGAGCAGGGTGTCCTGATCCCGGCCAGCAACGTGAAGCACCTGATGCTGCGAGAGGACGTGGTGGCTGCGGTCGAGCGCGGTGAGTTCCACGTCTACCCCGTCACCACGGTCGACGAAGGCATCGAGCTGCTGACCGGCATGCCGGCCGGTGAGCCGGACGCGGGCGGCGTCTTTCCGCCGGACACCGTCAATCGCCGGGTGCAGGATCGGCTCCACCACTTTGCCGAGCTGCGCCGGCGCTACGGGCTGCGCGGCGGCGAAGACCAAGAGTCGAAGGAGAAGCCGGAGCGGGAGGACTGACGATGGCCCTGCCGGAACGCCCGCTACGTCGATTATTGGTGGCGCTGGATGCGCGGCCGGACTACCGCCAGCCGCTGCAGCGCAGTGCCGAGCTGGCGCGCGTCCTCGATGCCGAACTCGGCGTCTTGTTTATCGAGGATGCCAGCCTCTTCCATCTCTGCGAGCTGCCGACGGCCGAGATCGCGCTCGGCACGCGACGCTGGCGCCGCGTCGAATCGGGCAATCTGGAACGCGAACTGCGTGCCCGCGCGGCCGAGGCGCGGGCCTCGCTGGAGCAGGTCGCGTCGGTATCGCACCTGAGCTGGTCGTTCGAGGTCTGGCGCGGGCATGCCGCCGAGGGCGCCGACAATCGCCTGGGTATTGGCGTGGATCATGCCGATATAAGTGCCCTCTGCGGTGCCTTCCTCGCCCATCGCGTCGGAATAGAGCTCCTCGCCCATGGTGACGTCGTGGCCTTCCTCGCGGGCCGCGGCGATGACAGCTTCCACGGTGCGCGAGGAGATGGTGCTCTCGACGAAGATCGCCGGGATGCTGCGCGTCACGACCTCGTCGACGACGGCGCGGATGTCGGCGATGCCGGCCTCGGATTCGGTCGAGACGCCCTGGATGCCGATCGCTTCCATGCCATAGGCGCGGGCGACATGGGGAAAGGC
>CAZVLI010000137.1:0-8231 GCA_964627965.1 uncultured Rhodospirillales bacterium | reverse complement strand
CAACACGCGGCGGCAGCGACGTGAGCGAGGGCTCGCGCCGCCTGACCGCGACTTGGCTGCCGGTGCTGCTGCTGGCCGTCGTGCAGGGCGCGGCGATCACCCGCAATGGTGGCGCGGTGCTGAACGGCGAGCTGTTCGGCCCCGACGCCTATATGCGCCTGAACCGGGTCTTGCTGCTGTTGCAGGAAGGCGACTGGTTCAGCTCCGCGATGCCGCGCGCCAACGTGCCCTATGGCGACGTGCTGCACTGGACACGCATCTTCGATGTCATCATCGCCGGCCTCACCGCCCCCCTGCTTCCGTTCACCGACCTGAAGACGGCAATCTACTGGGCCGGGCTGCTGGTCTCGCCGCTGCTCTATTTCCTGGCCTTGCCGGCGCTGTACTGGGCGGTGCGACCGCTGCTGGACAAGGAAGCGCGCTTCTATCTCGGCTTCCTGTTCCTGTTCCAGCTCGCCATCCTCGGACAGTTCTCGATCGGCCGGCCGGACCACCACGGCCTGCTCTGCCTGCTGTTCATCGTCCAGATCGGCCAGGCCCTGCGTCTGCTCGCCGACGACGTTCGGCCCCAGACCGCCATCGCCGCCGGCCTGACGACGGCGGTGTTCATCTGGGTGTCGCCGGAAGGACTGATCGCCGGCTTCCTGCTCACCGTCGGCGTCGGCTTCTTCTGGCTGACGCATGGCAGCGCGGCCATCGCGCAACGCGGCATGGCCCATGCGATTGCCGCGGCGGCGGGCATCGGGCTGATCCTGTTGATCGAACGGCCGCCGGGCGACTGGCTGGCGGTGGAGCACGACAAGATCTCTGCCTTCCACCTGCTGCTGTTCTCCATGGCGACGGTGTTCTGGGCGGTGGCCGCCCGGCCCTGGCGCAACTGGCCGACACGCCTCGGCATTGGCGCTGTCGGTGGGCTTGTCGTCGCTTCTGTCGTCGCGCTCCTGTTTCCCGACGCGGTCGCCGGGCCGCTGGCGGCGGTCGACCCGCGCGTGCGTGAGCTCTGGTTCGTGGTCATCTCCGAAGCACAGTCGCCGCTCGACCTGGACAACCCCGGCACCACCGCACGTCGGCTCCTGACTTATCTCGGCCCACTCTTCGTCGCCGTGCCGATGCTGGTCTGGCTGATCCGATCCGGTGACGGCGCGGCGCGGCGGCAATGGGCGCTGCTGGCGCTGTTCCTGCTCGCCTATCTGGCGTTGGCCTTCGACGAGCTGCGCTGGATGTACTACCCGCAGGTCCTTTACTTGCCGGCCTACGCCGCCGCGCTGGTCTGGCTGCTCAACCGACTGAATGTCGCGGAGCGCCCGCTTGGCGCCGGACCCGGCAGGGTCGCCGGCGTTACGCTCGCCCGACTGGCCCTGATCCTGGTCTTCGGCGCTGGCTTTCTGACGCTGGCGGCAATGTTCCCGGCCCCGCCCAGCGCCACCCGCACCGAGACCTGCAATCTCCAGGGCGTCGCCAAGGTGCTCAACGCCAAGCCGGGCCTCGGCGAACGGCCGCGCAAGATCATGGCCTTCAACTTCACCGGCGCGGAGTTCATCTACCGCACCGCGCACGGCTTCGTCGCCACGCCCTATCACCGCAACACCGCCGGCATCCTCGACGGCTACGACTTCTTCGCCAACACCGATCCGGCCGTATCGAAGGCCATTGCCGACCGGCGCGGTATCGAGCTGGTGCTGTTTTGCCCGGCGGATCGTGAGCGTCGGATGTACGAAGGCGGCGACGACGTCACGGTCTTCGAGCAACTCCGCGATGGCCAGGTGCCGACATGGCTGCGTCCGATGCCGCTCGATCCCGAGCTCGGCTACCTGTTGTTCGAGGTCGTTCGGCCGGGCTAGCGGACGCGCTGCCGCCACCGGCCTTGAAGTCACGACGCAAACTTAACGACATGGCGATAGAATTCGGATAAGCAGAATGCCGGTGTTGCAAGTCTAAACCTCAAGATCAGCTTCTTCTCTTAAGGCCACTGATATCTAGACTTTGAAATGATGCAGGAGACCAACTTTTGTTTGAGCTGTTAGTCGCTTGTCTAGTCGCCGCCGTCGTCACGGCCGCCGTGAGCGCCTACACGCTCCATAAGGTCCGCGCCATGCACCTGCAGATCTACCGGATGCAGCGCTTCATCGAGCAGTTGGCCTGGAACGAGGTGCCCAAGATGTGGCGCCAGACCGAGAGCTTCCTCTCCCTCAACCGGGAGTTAGGCCTGCCGGCCGACCTGACCGGTACGCGACAGTGGGCCGCGTCGCCGGATTTCCTGCTCGAACTCACCCGTCATGTCCGACAGGCGAACCCGGAGCGCATCGTCGAATGCGGCAGCGGCACGTCCACGGTCGCCGTCGCCCGCGCGCTGCAGCAGAACGGCGGCGGCCACATCATCAGCCTCGATCACGAGGCACAGTTCGCCGAGCTGACCCGGCAGCGCCTGTCGGAGCTGGGACTGACCGACTTCGCGACCGTGATCCACGCGCCACTCGCCGAGCAACGGCTCGGCGACGATCTCATGAAGTGGTACGGCGCATTCGAACTGCCGTGGCCGGAAATCGACATGATCATCGTCGACGGACCGCCCGAGCAGGGCGGCAAGCGGGCGCGCTATCCGGCCGGACCGGTCCTGGTCACGAAGCTGGCGCCCGGCGGCGTGGTGTTCATGGACGACGGCGGCCGGCCCGACGAGCGCGCCATCGCCATGCAATGGCTCGACGAGAATCCGGCGCTGCATCAGGAGACCCGACCCTGGTTCGACAAGGGTCTGATCCTGATCCGGCATGAGGCCTGACGGCAGGCCGGCCTTGACCGCCGAGCGGCATAACGACGACCCGGTTGGCGACGTGTAGCGCCATGTCCGTCACGAAGATCCTCTTCTCGACGACTCATAGCTACATGCCGTTCTTCTATGGCGGCTCGGAGCTTAGCACCAACGACCTCATCAAGGAGTTGTCCCGGCGCCAGATCTGCGCGGCCGTGAACGCGCACCACGGGAGCCGCCAGATCGGCGTCTACCTGAACCGGCTGCGTGCCAAGCTCAATCTGGGCAGGCCGTTCGCCGCCACCCGCTACGACGGTTATCCGGTCTATCGCAGCTGGAACCCGGTGAAGGTCCTGCCGCACGTCACCGACCACCTGAAGCCCGACATCGGCATCGTGCAATCGGGCGGACAAGGCGAACTGATCCGCGCGCATGTCGAGGCCGGCCTGCCGGTCGTCGTTTACGTGCGCGACGCGATGCTGGAATGGGCCAGCGCCGGTGACGCCCTGGCTTCGCCCTTGGTGCGGTTCGTCGCCAATTCCGCGTTCACTGCCGCCAAGGTCGAGGAAGCGTCAGGGCGCCACGCCGATGTCATCCCGCCGCTGGTCCAGCCGGAGCGATGCCGCGTGGCGGCGCCCGGGCAATGCGTGTTGATGGTCAATCCCCACCCCTTCAAGGGCGTGGACGTGGCGTTGCGTCTGGCCGAGATGTGTCCGGATATCCAGTTCCTGTTCGTCGGCGGCTGGGGTAACAGCGCCGCCGAGGAGGCCGCGTTGACGCCCCGGTTCAAGGCGCTCCCGAACGTCCGCCGCCTGCCGGCTACTGACGACATGCGCGGCGTCTATGCGCAGGCGCGCGTGCTGCTCGCCCCCTCGGGCACCGACTATCTGGGCAAGCCGGTCGACTGGGTCGAGGCGTGGGGGCGCGTCGTCACCGAAGCCCAGCACAGCGGCATACCGGCCATTGCGACGGCCGACGGTGGCCTGCCGGAGTCGGTCGGAACCGGCGGTCTGCTGGTGGCGCGCGACGCGCCGATCGATGCCTGGTACCAGGCGCTGCGGCGCGTGTGGGACGATCCGGCCGAGTACGAACGTCTCAGCGCCGCGGCGCTCGACCACGCATCGCGGCACGAAATACAGCCGGCGACCTTGTGCGAAACGTTCGTCGGAATCTGCAACGACCACGTGGCGGCTGCACGGAACGGCTAGGACGCGTCGGATACCTCGATGACGGTCGCCATCGCGCTGTCGCCAGCGGCACAGCCGTGGAACAGCCCGACACCACCGCCCCGGATCGCCAGTTCCTCGATCATCTCGATGATCAGGCGCACGCCGGTCGGCCCTTGCGGATGGCCGAAGATCAGCGAGCACCCGTAGTTGTTCATCTTCTCCAGCGGGAACCCGGTCTCGCGCGCGAAGACGATGTCGTTGACCGCGAACGGGTTATGCGACTTCACCACGTCGACCGCCTCGATGCCGATCCCGGCATGATCAAGCGCGCGTCGTGCCGCCTCGACCGGCGCCTGCGGCATGTGCCCCTTCTCGGTGCGGGACTGACCGAAGCCGCGCAGACGGACACGGATCTTCGGATCGCGGGACAACTCGGCCGCCTTCTCCGGCGTGGTCACGACGATGGCGGCGGTCCCGTCGGCAGGGTGCGTCTGGCCGCCGAACGTGACGGTGCCGCCGGGCTGCACCGGCTTCAGCTTGGCGAGCTTCTCCGCATCGGTAGCGACGATGCCCTCGTCGCCGGTCAGCGTGGCCTGGGTCTTGCGGAAGCGCGCATCCGGCACCTCGAATGGCAGCGTCATGTAGCGGCGCTGGAACGCCGCGTCGTCGGCAATCGAGTCCTGATACTGCGCGTAGCGACGCAACGTCACCTCGTGCTGTTCCTCGGTGCTGATCTGGTACTTCGCCGCGACCTTCTCGGCCGTCTCGACCATCGCGTTCTTGGCGTAGGGATCGCTGGAGAAGTTGTCGAGTACCCAGTCCTCGTGCGCGCCGGTGCCGCCCGGCCCCTGCGGCGCCGGATAGTAGATGTGCGGACCGTTGGAGGTACGGTCGGCGGTCACCGCCAGCGAGGTCGTCGCCATCCCGCTATCGAGTTCCTGCGCGGCGCTCAGCAGCACCCGCGCGCCGGTGGCGCAGGCCTGGTTGATCGTCGGTCCGGTCACCGCGTCGTTGCCGAGCAGCGCCGTCAGCCACGGCAGGCCCCAGAACACCTGCCGCTGGATCACCGTCATCCCGAGCACGCCATGGTCAATCGCGTCGAGCGGGATCTCGCGCTTCGCCAGCTCCGCCTTGGCCACGTGGGCACCGAACTGCAGTGCGTGCAGGTGCGCCAGACTGCCCTGCCAGCGCGCGAAGGGCGTGCTCCAATAGGCGCCGTAGGGGATCTCCGCGTTCAAAGCCATTTCGTCACCTTTGATATCCGAGCCGCTCCGGTTCCGGCTCGGCCGCGACCGCCTTGCCGCCACGCACGAGATCGCGGAACCGACGTGCCAGTTCGACCGCGACGACCCTGTGGTCGCGGCTCTTGCGCAGGACCAGATCGACCGTGTCGCGATACGGGACCAGCGCCTCGTTCACCAGTTGCAGGTTCACCGAATGCCAGATGTTGGCGATGTACTCGTCGAACTGCTCGGCATCGAGATCCTTCAGACGCTCAAAGTAGGCGTTGTCCTTGCCCTTCGAGGCTTCACGGGCCTGCACGAAGCGGTCGTGGAACCAGCTTTCCACGTCGTCCGGTGCCGCCTCGACATAGAGCGCGCAGTCCAGGAAGTCGCGCACGCCGAAGGCCTCGCCGTGATAGTGGAACTGCTCCGACAGCAGGTTCACGCCTTCCAGGATCATCACCTCGCCGATCTCGATCAGGCGGCTCTCGCCGGCGACGATGTCCTTCTTCTCGTGCGAGTAGACCGGGATCTCCTGCGGGGCCCGCGACGGATGGCGCAGGCCGGTGAGGAAGGCCAGCAGCCGCGCGACGTCGAAACTTTCCGGGAACCCCTTGCGGCTCATCCGCCCCATGCCTTCCAGCATGTGGTTCGGATAGAGGAACGCATCCGTCGTCACCACCACCACGCCATCCAGGCCGAGCCGGGACAGTCGGTTGCGCAGTTGCAGCGCCAGCGTCGACTTGCCGACCGCGACCGAACCGGTGATCCCGACCAGGAAAGGGCCGGCGTCATAGGCCAGGCGCCGGTGACGGTTGTGCAGGTGCCAGAGGAGTTGCGCCAGCGCCACCACGCCCGGGTCGCCATCGCCGGTGCCGAGGCTGGACGAGCCTTCCTCCGCGGCGACGAAGCGCGCGAAGTCCTCAGGCGTCAGGCGGTCGAAGCGAGCGTCCATGGGGCCCATATGTCCCCAGGCGTCTCGCGGTTGCAACATGCACCACGAAAAAGCCGCCGCAGTTACTGCGACGGCTTCTGAAGAAACGGCCTTAACCGTCTTAATTTAAACGTAAATGAGCGTTACTGAGATATCCACAAGCGCATGTTCTCGCGGGCGACGAAGGCGCCCTCCCAGGCGAAACGCGCCTCGCTCTCCAGCCGCTCCATGAAGATGTCCTCATGGTCCGGATCGTGGTGGAAGATCGCCAGCCGCTTGGCGTTGGCCATCTGGCAGAGCCGGACGCCCTCTTCCCACGTCGAGTGACCCCAGCCGACCTTGGAGAGGAATTCCTTCTCCGTGTAGGTGCTGTCGTAGATCACCAGGTCGGCGCCCTCGATCAGGTCGAGGACGTTCTGGTCCGGCTTGCCCGGCACGTGCTCCGTGTCGGTCACGTAGCACAGCGCGTTGCCGCGATAGTTGATGCGATAGCCGGTGGCGTTGTCCGGGTGGTTGAGCTGGGTCGTGACCACCTCGATCTCGTCGCCGAGGGTGAAGTTGTCGCCGGCCACGAAGTCCTCGAACTCCATGTTCGACTGCATGGTCTCCAGCGGCACCGGGAAGGTCGGCTGGTTCATCTGACCGGCGATCACGTCGCGGATACCGATGTTCTTGTCGAACAGGTGCCCGGCCATGATCTTGAAGCTGAAGTCAGGCCGAAAGGCCGGCGAGAAGAACGGGAACCCGATGATGTGGTCCCAATGCGTGTGCGACAGCAGGATCGTCGCTTCCTTGCAGTTCTTCTTCGTCAGCCAGTGGCCGAGGTTCCGCAGACCGGTGCCACAGTCGAAGATGATCTTGTGACCGCCGCAGCTGACCTCGATGCAACTGGTATTGCCGCCGAAAGCGACGTATTTGGCAGACGGGCACGCGATGCTGCCCCGCACACCCCAGAACTTCAGCTTGAAACTCATCCCGGGCCTCGTCCATCCAGTCGAGCCTCGGGTACGTGTCCTGGCAAGGCCAACCGAGGCAGTTCATAGCGCACGCCGCTCGCCGGCACCGCGCTCCCCCATCGGGCAACGGTTCTTGTCGTTGTTCCGTCAGCCCTCAAAACCGTCACGTCACATCCTGGCCGAAACGCCCCCGAATCACCGGGTGCGAACGATTATAAATCTCTTCGGACGCTTCTCGGCAAATTAAGTCACAACACTTAACGAGTGATGTGACGACAGTCACTGATCAACGCGCCGGAAGTTCCTGTTCCACCAACCCCGCCCAGTAGCTGGCCCCCATCGGCAGGATCTCGTCGTTGAAGTCGTAGTTCGGGTTATGGACCATGCAGCCGCCCTCCTGCCCGACGCCGTTGCCGAGCCAGATGTAGCAGCCGGGCTTGGCCTTCAGCATCCAGGCGAAGTCCTCAGAGCCCATCATCGGCGCCAGGTGACGCAGTACGTTCGGCTCGCCGACGATGTCGGCCGCCGCCCGCGCGGCGATCTCGGTCTCCGTATCGGTATTGATGGTCGGCGGATAGCGCCGGTCGTAGCTGACCTTGGCGGTGGCGCCGTGCGCCGCGGCGATGCCGTCGGCGATGCGGCGGATCTCCGCCTCGATCAGGTCCTGGGTCTTCTCCGAGAACGCCCGGCAGGTGCCCGAGAAGGTCGCCGTCTCCGGGATCACGTTGGTGGTGAAACCGCTGTGGAACTGTGTCACCGAAACCACCGCCTGGGCCAGCGGGTCGGTGCTGCGCGACACGATGCGCTGCATCGCCGTCACCATCTCGGCGCCGATCACGATCGGGTCGATACCCTTGTGCGGGAACGCGCCGTGCGCGCCGACGCCGGTCACCTCGACCTCGAAGAAGTCGGCCGATGCCATCGCAGGGCCGTTCAGCACGCCGATCTTGCCGACCTCAATGCCCGGCATGTTGTGCATGCCGTAGACCTGCTCCGCCGGGAACATGTCGAACAGGCCATCATCGACCATCACCCGCCCGCCGGCCTCGTTCTCCTCCGCCGGCTGGAAGATGAAGTAGACGGTGCCGTCGAAATTCTTCGTCTCGGCCAGGTACTTGGCCGCGCCGAGCAGCATCGTGGTGTGCCCGTCGTGCCCGCACGCGTGCATCACGCCCTCGGTCGCGCCGCGCTTGTCGGTCG
>CAZVLI010000136.1:0-8231 GCA_964627965.1 uncultured Rhodospirillales bacterium | reverse complement strand
CGAGCACCTGACGGTCGCCTATTACTTCGAGCGCTTCTCCGACGCGGCGCTGCTGTCGATGGAGGCGGCGGGACTGGGGCCGGGCTACATGGCGGAGCACGGCCGCGGCACCGCGACGGTGAGTTGCGACGTGCGTTATCAGAGCGAGTTCCGCGCCGGTGACGTGCTGCACATCGAGAGTGGCATTCTCGCCGTCGGCGACAAGACCGTGCGGATCGCGCACCGCGTCATCAACTCCGCCACCGGCGAGGTGGCGACGACGCTCGACCAGACGTCGGTGCATTTCGACATGACGCAGCGCAAGTCGCTGCCGTTCTCGGACGAGCAACGCACCCGCCTGGAGGCGATGAAGGTCACCTGGGACGTGCCCGAGCCGGAACAGCGCGAGGACCCGGCCAACGAGGCCAATTTCGTCGACAGCTCGCTCGATCACGCCAAGCCGCAGGAGATCGACCTCAACGGTCACGTCGGCTTCCAGTTCTACGTGCATCGCTTCTCCGCCGCGATGGCGCAGGCGCTGAACGCCATGGGCCTGACCAGCGCCTACATGCACGAGCACCGGCGCGGCTTCTCGACCTTCGAGTTCCAGCTCAAGTTCTTCAAGGAGCTGCACGCCGGCGACATCGTCGCGGTGCGCTCCGGGATCATGCACCTGGGCGGCTCCTCGGTGCGCATGCTGCACCGGATGCGCAACGCCCGCACCGGTGAGCCGGTGGCGCAGCTCTCGCAGTTCGGCGTCAACCTGGACCTCGATGCCCGTCGTCCGGCGCGCCTGCCCGACGACGTGCGCCAGAAGGCGGCCGCGCTCGTTGTGACATGATGCGCACGGCCATTGAATCTTTGGCTGCAACGGCTTACTTCTTGTAGTGCAGAAAGAGGTTGAGATGACGACAAGTGACTACTTGCGTCGCGAACCTCGATCACTCTGCGCCGTGTGCGCCGAGTTGGCACGTCGTGGCCGCCTGAATGTGCGGCCTTGCGGTAACGAGGACTGCCCCGTCGGGAGACAGGCGGTTCAGGATTGCCGCCCCGAAGCCACGGCAACGATGATCGAGCAGAAGCGGAGCGTGGCGACGAAAGAGCGCTGAGCGCCTTTCGCGCACATCAACTGACCGCTAGTCAGCTATCGACGGCGCGACCGTTCGATGGCATGATCGGCGACGCACGCGTTGCGCCTGAGGAGACGCCAGATGTCGATGCCCGCCGCCACCGAGACTTCCGCCGCCAACCTGTTCACGCCGCTGGCGCCGGACTTCCTGGCCGACCCCTATCCCTACTACCACCGCATGCGCGAGCTGGAGCCGGTGTTCTTCTGGCCGATCGGCACCTATGTCGCCACGCGCCACGCCGACATCGCCTGGATCCTGAAGGACCGCCGCTTCGGCAAGCTGTTCGAGGAGCGGATGGACAATCGCCTGGGCCGCGAGGTCTGGGAGAACAGCTCGTCCTATCGCAGCCTCGGCAAGATGATGCTGGTGCAGGACCCGCCGGACCACACGCGCCTGCGCGGCCTCGTCGCCAAGGCCTTCACCGCCCGGCGCATGGAAGACATGCGTCCGCAGATCCAGGCCATCGTCGACAAGCTGATCGACCGGGTCGAAGGCGAGGGCGGCATGGACATCATGCGCCAGTTCGCCCATCCGCTCCCGGTCGAGGTGATCTGCGACATGCTCGGCATTCCGGAGAGCGACCGGCAGCCGTTCTACGAGTCGTCCACCGTGTCCGGCCGGCTGATCGACCCGACGCCGATGACGCCGGAGGAGCTGGCCGACGCCGACGCCTCGAACGAGAACCTCGCGGCCTATTTCGCCGACCTGTTCGAGCGTCGCCGCAAGGACCCGGGCGACGACCTGATCAGCCTGCTGGTGCAGGTCGAGGAGGCCGGCGAGAAGCTCTCCGAGGAGGAGCTGTTCGCCAACGTCATCCTGCTGTTCGGCGCCGGCCACGAGACCACGGTGAACCTGATCGGCAACGGCCTGCTGGCCCTGCACCGCAACCCGGACCAGATCGAGCGGCTGAAGGCCGACCCGTCGCTGATGCCGAACGCGGTGGAGGAGATGCTGCGCTACGACAGTTCGGTGCAGATGACCGGCCGCGTCGCCCTTGAGGACATCGAGGTCGGCGGCATCACGCTCAAGCGCGGCGAGAACATCATCAACCTGCTGGGCGCCGCCAACCGCGATCCGGAGGTGTTCGCCGATCCGGACAAGTTCGACGTCGGCCGCAAGGAGGCCCGCAACCTGGTCAGCTTCGGCGGCGGCATCCACCACTGCCTGGGCGCGCAGCTCGCCCGCATCGAGGGCGAGATCGCCATCGGCACCCTGCTGCGCCGGCTCCCGAACCTGAAGCTCGACAACGCCGAGACCCCGGACTGGCGCCCGACCTTCACTCTGCGCGGCGTCAAGACCCTGCCGGCGAGCTGGTAGGGAACGCGCCTGCAGTCTGGATGCAGCGCGACGTGACCCAGGCACGTGGCCGAACTCAGCTCAGCATGTGTTCCTTCCTGGCCACGTAAGAATTTCGCTCAGTGAGCGGAAGTGATCGATATCGGGTCAGCTTGGCGCTCGCTGTCGCCTTCTTGCCGTTCTATCTGAACGACTTCTTCTATTTGGGTGAGCTTAGCGGGCTTGGTTTTCTGCTCGTTGACTACGCCACGAGGTTGATATCGCTCTGTGGTTTTGCTGCCGCAGTGCGATGGGGTGGTCTGCCCAGATTGCCGCAGCGGAACCTCATGCTCTGCCTGCTTGTGGTCTTGGGCGCAGCGGTGCTGGTTCGGTTACAGCAGACTCAAATTTATCCGATTATCAGAGAGCACCTCGACTTCTTTCGCCTGAAGTTCCCATTGGAACCGCTGAATGCACCGCTAGCACTCCTGGACTTGAGCCTTGGTTTGATTGTTGTTGCCGTCAGCGAAGAACTTGTTTTCCGACGACTGATGTTCTCTTTATTGCGGCAGTATCATCTATCGGTCTTCATCTTTCTGAGCTCTGTTGCATTTTCCTTGATTCATTGGAGCGGAGGATTAGCTGAGATCATCAATACGTTCGTGGCTGGCTGTATTTTTGCCATTGTTTATGCATACACGAAGCGAATACTATTCTTGTTTGTTCTTCACTACATTGCGAATTTCCCTATTTTTTATGAATACTACTTCAGTTGATTTGTCGGCGTCTAACATTGCATGCGAGAGTCGGTGAATAGCTTTGGGAGCCCATGCCATGCCGCGCCGGATTGTCGATATCTCGATGACGTTGGAGAACGAGCTGATCTCCGATCCGGACAAGTTCGACGTCGGGCGGAAGGAGGCGCGCAAACTGGTCAGCTTCGGCGGCGGTATCCACCACTGCCTGGGCGCGCAGCTCGCCCGCATCGAGGGCGAGATCTCCATCGGCACCTTGCTGCGCCGTCTCCCGAGCCTGAAGCTCGACAACGCCGAGACCCCGGACTGGCGCCCGACCTTCACCCTGCGCGGCGTCAAGACCCTGCCGGCGAGCTGGTAGGCCTCAGCTGAAGAAGACGAAGTCCGAGGCGCTGATCTCGGACGGTTCGACGCGGGTGAGGATGATCTTGTCGCCATTGCCGTAGGCGATGCTGGTGAATGGCAACAGCGCGTCCGGCGGATTTACGTCGATCGTCAGCTCCGAGAAGCTGGAAGGGCCGGCCTGGAATACGATCGTGTCGGTGCCAGGCGTGAAATCGGAGATGGTGTCAACGCCGTCGCCGGGGACGAAGGCGAAAACGTCGGCGCCCTCGTCGCCGGTCAGGCTGTCGTTGCCGATACCGCCATTGAGCACGTCGTTGTCGGCCTGACCGCCGAGAGTGTCCTTGCCCGGGCCGCCCAGGATCGTGTCGTCGCCGTTGCCGCCGGTGAGTAAATCGTCGCCGCCGGCGCCATCGATGTAGTGGGTGCCATCGCCGGCAGCGATGGTTTCCGATGCGTCGCCGCTGATGATCGTGAAGTCGGGTTCGGGTTCCGGCTCAGGTTCTGGCTCCGGTTCGAGTTCCGGTTCGGGTTCCGGCTCAGGATCGGGTTGTTGCGGCTGCTGAGGCTGTTGCGGCTCCGGCGCCTCGACGATGGACAAGAAGTCACTGGCGCCTATGTCGCTCGCGTTGATGCCGCGTAGGACGATCACGGTGCCCTGGCTGCCCCAGGTCAGCACGGCGGCATCGTCGCCGGCCAGTATCTCAACCGCGGCGAAGTTCGCCGGCCCGACAAGGCTGATCTTGTCGATGCCGTCCTCGTAATCGAGCACCACGTCGCGCGCCTGGTTCTGACCGAATTGGAAGACATCGTTGCCGATGTCGCCAAACAGAACATCGTTGCCGGGGCCACCTGTCAGCGTGTCATTGCCCGGCCCGCCGTCCAGGCTGTCGTGACCCGCATGGCCGAGCAACAGATCGTTACCGGCTTCGCCGAGCACGAGATCGTTTCCGCCTTGCCCACGTACCGTGTCGTTGCCGGAACCGCCCTGGACAAGATCTTGGCCCGAACTTCCGTTGACTGCGTCGTCGCCGTCGTCGCCCGCGAGAATGTCGGAACCGGCGCCACCGAAGAGGCGGTCGCCGCCGGCGTTGCCGATCAGGAAATCGTCGCCGAGCTGACCGCGCAGAAGGTCGTCGCCTTCGTTGCCTTCAAGGTGGTCGTTGTCCAGGTTGCCGTTCAGCGTGTCGTCACCGAGGCCACCGAACATGGTGTCATCGCCGTCGACGCCCCAGGCGGCGTCGTCGCCGCCATGGCCGAGCACCATGTCGCCGAGCGTATCGGCCGCCACCGTGTCGTTCCCATCAAGGCCGATGATCAGCAACTCGCCGCGCAGGTCCATGCGCAACACGTCCTCGGCCGTCGCCGCCTCGACGATGGCCTGCTCCTGTTCGCTGTCGATCAGCGGGCTTTGCTGCTGCTGCTGTTCCACCCCTGCGCGATCGCGCTGCTGTCGCTCGAACTTGTCCTTGAGAATACGGAGGTCCTGCTCGATGGCGGCGTTCAACTGGGTTCGCTCGTCCAGCTTGTCCTCGAGTTCTTCGCGGGCGAGCCGTAGCTGACTCTGCAGCTCCTGATCCCTGACGAAGAGTTCGGACGCATTGCGCCCGGCCGACCAGGCGTTCATCGCCTCGACGACGACCGCCGCCCGCCAGCTCGACAGCGACAGCAGCTCCATCATGTTCTTGGCGGCGGACAATTCCGCGTTGCCTTCCTCGTAGGCCTCGGCCCGTGAGCGTGTGGCGAGGTCGGTGGCGGTGTTGATGCCGGACGCGGTGCGGTAGAGCTCCGCCAGCTTCGATCCGGCGGCGTGTGCCACCGACGTGGCGACCGCCATGCCGCCGCGCACCGCGGTCGCCAGGAAGGTGAGCTGATTGGCGACATTTGCGGTGTCGACTCGGTCCAGGCCGTCCTCGATCTGCTCGATTCTGAACCGAAGCCCGTCGATGCCAGCCTCGTTGATGGCAAGCCGTTGCCAGTTCTCGTGGTAGCTGCTGTCGCCGGCGATCAGTTCGCTAAGACCGCCGTCGCCGACCAGATCGTCGGGAATCTGGAAGCCGGCGGGCACAGCGCCGAGCATCACGTACTTCGGAAAGTAGGCGGTCTCGGTCACGCCGCTGCCGAAGGTCACGGGTTGCGAGACGGTCTGACCGCCGAAGTTGTCAGAGCCCGTGGCCGTGAACGAGTAGCTGGAGGCGATGTTGTCGAAGGCGGTCGGCGGCGAGAGCGTCAACCCGACGATCTCGAATTCCAGCGTCGTGAAGTTCAGTGACGGACCGCCGAAGTCGAACGACATGAACTGGGGAACCCGCACCGGGACCCCCGGAAGTTCGCCGCTCTCTTGATCAACGCCGTCGATGGTCAGCAGCGGCGAGAAGTCGCCAGGCGAGAACCCGGGCGGGAGCCCGACGTAGCTCGTCTTGATGCCGATCTCGGCATAGAGTGGCAGTACCATTTGCTCGGTCCTGCTTTCTCACCAGCACAACTTCATACTATTTCTGGTCATAATCATATCATCGTATCGCGCTTCGCCAACCGAAGTCGGCAACCTTGCAGCCGGCGGGCGTTGGCCCAGCACCTCTCGAGTGAAGGAAGCACCCAATGCCGCGCCGGATTGTCGACATCTCGATGACGTTGGAGAACGAGGTGATCTCCGACCCGCCGATGATGATCCCGAAGATCGACTACGTGCGCCACGACGACTCGGTGGAGCAGATCGCCGGCTTCTTTCCCGGGCTGGAGAAGGACGACCTGCCGGACGGCGAGGCCTGGGCGGTGGAGTTCGTCACGCTGTGCACGCACAATGGCACGCACCTGGACGCGCCGTATCACTTCGCCACGACGATGAACAAGGGCGAGCGCGCGATCACCATCGACGAGGTGCCGCTCGACTGGTGCTTCCGGCCCGGCGTGAAGCTCGACTTCCGCGAGCTCCCCGACGGGCACGTGGTCACGCCCGCCGAGGTCGAGGCGGAACTAAAGCGCATCGGGCACGAGTTGCAGCCGCTCGACATCGTGGTGGTGAACACTGGCGCCGGCGCGCGCCATGGCTCGCCCGACTACCTCAATGCCGGCTGCGGCATGGGCTACGAGGCGACGATGTACTTGCTGGAGCGCGGCGTACGGCTGACCGGCACCGATGCCTGGTCCTGGGATGCGCCGTTTTCCCACACCGCGGAGCGCTACGCCGCCGAGCACGACCCGTCGATTATCTGGGAAGGCCACAAGGCCGGCCGCGACATCGGCTACTGCCACTTGGAGAAGCTCTACAACCTGGCGGCGCTGCCCGGCGACGGCTTCGACATCGCCTGCTTCCCGGTCAAGATCAAGGGCGCCTCGGCCGGCTGGACCCGCGCCGTGGCGATCTTCGACGAATGAAGCGACTGGCGTGGACGGTGCTGTGGGTGCTTCTCGCCGCGCCCTCGACCGCGACCGCGTTCATGTATGAGGCCGACCCGGACTTCTGCTGCACGCCGGCTGATGAGCTGCCCGATGCCTACCACGACCTGCTTACGTGCGCTGAAGCCGGTGTCAGTGTCTGCCAGGTTATGCTCGGCGATGTGTGGGACGGATGGACCTGGGGCAACGAGAAAAGCGTCACGAACTTCGGCGAGTCGGAGCGTTGGTATGGCGAGGCAGCGCGCCAGGGACACCGGCTCGCCATCGCGCTCTATGCGTCTAGGCTTTGCGGCATAAACTCTGTCGAGCCGGTGCACGCCACCGAACGCGCGATCGGTGCCCTCACGTGGGTTGGACTATTCGACGACGTCGACAGCGAGGAGGCTGCGGTCTCAGAGCGGTTACGGGAATGCGAGAGCGTTGAACACGCCGTGCAGAACGAGGCAGCCACGCAGATTCTGCTATTGGCGAAGGCACGAGATCGGCGCCGCGAGTTGAGGTCACAATTGGCCGCGCAGATGCATGGTTGGGTCGATCAGTTGAAAACGACGCCTTTCGAGGCACCGGGCGGCTGGACGACGGTTCCAGCGCGGGATGGCACGATCCACCGGTTGCGATTTCTCGAACAGCCCCCACACTTCAAGGTCGTCGATACGCCGACGCCAGCCACCGCCGGGGAGTTGCGTGCGACGTTTGACCGGCTCGGTATTCCAAGTGGCCTTGTTGCACTGACGGTTCGGATGTTCGGGATGAACGAGGCCGCACGTGCCCAGGCCTACCAACGCGAGATCGAACGCCGTGGCCTACGCTGAAAGACGCTGCTCGGACCGCGCGATGAACCCTAGATTTCACACCCGGTTTTTCTGGGCTGCATTTGCGTGTTTGGCGCTCCTGCTGGCGCTGCCGGCTATCGCCGCCGAGAAGCTGCCTGACGGGGAAGTGGCGACCGGGGACGGGGAGATTGCTTCCGCCTGGCTGACCGAGCCGACCGACCGCTACCGTCACGGCGTCCTGGGCGATGCCATCGAGGCCGGTGGCCTGGCGGTGCGGCTGCGCGACGGCCGTGAGCTGGTCGCGATCCTGCCGCCCGATTCCGTGTTCGAGGATCGTTATCCGCGACTCTACGGCGACCGCATTGTGGTCGTGCGCAGCTATCTGGACGCCGGCGGCGCGGTCTCGCTCTGGGGTCTGAAGGACGGAGAGTTGGCCCTGCTGGCGGAGAGCGACCCGATCGGCAGCCGCAATCGCTGGCTCAATCCCATCGGCATGGCCGATTTGGACGGCGACGGGGCCGAGGAAATCGCCGCCGTGGTGACGCCGCACCTGGCCGGGCTGCTGACCCTATATCGCC
>CAZVLI010000135.1:0-8235 GCA_964627965.1 uncultured Rhodospirillales bacterium | reverse complement strand
GTCTTGGTCTCGGCGATGGCGGCGAGACCTTCGGGCGTGAAGGTCGCGCGCTGGCCGTTTTCGCGTGCGGCGATGCGCGCCAGCTCGCGCACGATCACGGCCCGGTCGGCGGCGGCGAGGCCGTCGGCTGGCTCCATCGTGATCTCGTACTGGTCCGGGCCGTACTCCTTCATGAAGGTGTCCGGGCCGAGCCCGTTCTCCGCCATCAACGCGAACAGCCGCTCGCCGATCCGACGGCCGGCGCGGGCACCGGCGAGGGAGTAGGCGCTGCCGGTGTCGCCACCCGGCTCGATCCGGAACTCGTGCTCGAACGCGGCGACCGTTCGCAATCCGCCCAATCCCTCCAGCCGGGCCAGGGCCGCCTTGAGGATCGAGCGCGTGCAGCACGACCACGGCGTGCCGTCGAGCTCCTTGATGTCGCCCAGCATGGCGTCCTCGACCAGGGCGCCGTCGGCGCCGACCGCGCGGAAGCGGGTCGCCGGATCGGGGATCAGGACCAGGTCGCCCAGCGCGCCGAACGGCGTCTCGGCGATGACGTCGAAGCAGGTGATCTGGACATTCGTCGGCGTCCAGCCGATCCCGCGCACCAATCGTTCTTCCAGGTCCGCCGCCGGAAAACCCTTGCCGCGGATCTGGCCGGCGATGTCGGCGCAGCACGCCATGATCAGGGAGTTGTCGTCGCTCATGTCGTGTTGCCCGGCCGGTCCATAGAGATTTCTTGCTGCGAATTGTTCGCGGCGTGACAATCGCTGTCAAACCGCCCCGACGTCTACGCACCTTCGCCGCATGCTGCACGAAACCGAACCGGCCCCGTTCACCACGCATCGCCCGAGCCGGCATGGCCCGGTGCTGCTGACCTGCGAGCATGCCGGCCGCGAGATACCGGCGTCGCTCGGCGACCTGGGCGTGCCGGCGGCTGAGATGGAGCGCCACATCGCCTGGGATATCGGTGCGCTGGAACTGGCGCGCGCGCTATCGGAGACGCTGCAGGCCCGGCTCGTCGCCTCGCGCTACAGCCGCCTGGTCGTGGACTGCAATCGCTCGTTGCGCGCGCCCGACCTGATGCCGGCGGTGAGCGACGGCACGCACGTTCCGGCCAATCGCGCCATCGAGGCCGAGGATCGGCAACGCCGGATCGATGCGCTGCACCGCCCCTACCACCAGGCTATCGAGGACGAGATCGACAGCGACCGGCCATTGCTACTCGTCGCGGTGCACAGCTTCACGCCGCGCATGAACGGCAGCGACAGGCCCTGGCATTGCGGCTTCCTCGCCAATCGCCGCCCGCAACATGCCGAGAAGTTGCTGGCGGCGGTCGCGCAACGGGCGCCGGCCCTGCGTCTGGCGGTGAATGAGCCGTACACGGTGGACGATATCTCCGACTACACCATCCCGGTGCATGGCGAGCAGGGCGGTATCCCGCATGTCCTGGTGGAGATGCGAAACGACCAGCTCACCGACGACCGGCGCTTCGCCGAGTGGGTGACGCTGCTGACCGCCGCGATCGGCGACGTGGTCGACGAGTTGACGAAGGAATAGGCAATGGCGGACGAGGCCGGTTTGTCACGTGAGGTGCCGTTGCGCCTCGATCAGAGCGCGCTGCTGTTCATCGACGTGCAGAATTTCGGCGCCCACATCGACGGCGGCGAATATACCCATCTGCCGGTCGAGGAACGCAAGGCGCAGCACGGCTGG
Source organism: uncultured Rhodospirillales bacterium (assembly GCA_964627965.1). GTDB lineage: Bacteria > Pseudomonadota > Alphaproteobacteria > JAVKFY01. The sequence continues at coordinate 6,540 of CAZVLI010000135.1, read as the reverse complement.
TTCTTCGACCATCTGGAGGGAACGGTCTTCCCCAACATGGCGCGCCTGCAGGCACGCTGTCGCGAGCGCGGCGTCGAGGTGCTCTACACGGTGATCGAGAGCCTCACGAAGGACGGGCGCGACCGCAGCCTCGACTACAAGATTTCCGGCTTCAACGTGCCGCGCGGCTCGTGGGACGCCAAGGTGGTGGACGTCATTGCGCCCGGCGACGACGAGATCGTCATCCCGAAGACGTCGTCCAGCGTCTTTATTTCCACGAACATCGACTATGTGCTGCGCAGCCTTGGCGTGCGCCAGCTCGTGTTGAGCGGCCTGCTCACCGACCAGTGTGTGGACTCCGCGGTGCGCGACGCCTGCGATCTCGGATACCTGGTCACCGTCGTCACCGACGCCTGCGCGACCCACACCATGGAACGCCACGAGGCCTCGCTGCGGCTCAATCGCGGCTACTGCCGCCAGGTCACCACCGACCAATTGCTGCGCGAATTGGACTGAGCCGTCCTTTCCCGCGAACCCCGCCGAAATCCGTGGCCTTAGGCGTTGCCTGAGGGCGACGAGCGGGTATCGTGTAGCCTCAAGAGACCGCGCTTAGTTGTTGGGAGACTTGGCTATGGCTGCCGTCGATCCGATCACGTTGTCCGTCGTCCGGGGCGTTCTGGAGACCACCCAGCGGGAAATGACGCTGGCGCTGGAGAAGACCGCGCGTTCGAGCGTCTTCAACCTGGCGCACGACTACTCCAACGCGCTGTTCAACCACGTGCCCGAGATGATCATGCAGGGCCAGGACATCCCGATCCATCTCGGCAGCCTGATCCCGGCGATGAAGTGCGTGGCCGAGTATTTCGGCGACGACATCCACCCCGGCGACGTGATCCTGCACAACGACCCGGCCTACATGGGCAGCCACATGATCGACACCTGCATGTACAAGCCGGTGTTCTACAAGGGCGAGTTGGTCTTCTGGACGGTGTGCAAGGGCCACCTCACGGACATCGGCGGGCCGGTCCCGGCCGGCTACAACCCCGACGCCAAGGAGATCTACGCCGAGGGGCTGCGCATCCCGCCGGTCAAGGTCTACGACAAGGGCGAGAAGCGCTACGACGTCGTCAACCTGCTGCTCACAAACATGCGGGCCCGCCGCGACCAGGAGGGCGATTTCAACGCCCAGCTCGGCGCCGTGCAGGTCGGCGAGCGCAACCTGATCGCGCTGCTGGACAAGTACGGTGTCGACGAGGTGCAGGCCTGCATCGGCGAGTTGATGAACATGGCCGACAAGCACATGCGTTCGCTGATCGCTTCGGTGCCAGATGGTACCTACACCGGCGTCTCGTCGGTGGAGGACGCGGGTCACGGCTTCGGCGACCTGGAGATCACCGCGACCGTCACGATTGCGGGCGACCAGTGCAAAATCAAGATCGATAGCCCGCCGCAGATCCCCTACTTCATCAATTCCTACGAGGGGAACTCGTACTCCGGCGTCTATCTCGGCGTGATGATGTTCGCGCAGCTGCCGCCGCCCTACAACGAGGGCCTGTATCGCTGCGTTGACGTCGACATGGGGCCCAAGGGCACGCTGTGCAACGCGGTCGAACCGGCGCCGCATGCGAACTGCACCACGACGCCGATGGAGACCCTGACCGATGCGGTGCGGCTGGCCTTCGAGGAGGCGGCGCCGGACAAGGTCTCGGCCGGCTGGGGTCACGCCAACGGCTGCAACATCGCTGGCTGGGACACGCGTCACGACGAAGAGTACGTGTCGATGATCCTGGCCTCGATCATCTCCGGCGCCGGTGCCACGCCGTCGCAGGACGGCTGGCACGCGTGTGGTCCGGAGTGCTGCTTCGGCGCGCTGACGTCCGGCGACATCGAGCTGCTCGAATACTCCTATCCGATCGTCATTCACCGCTACAGCCTGATGACCGACTCCGGCGGCGCGGGCAAGTTCCGCGGCGGCTCGGGCACCTGCTGGGAGGTCGAGCCGATCGACCGGCCGATGGACTTCATCACCTTCGGCGAGGGCCGGGTGTATCCCGCCACCGGCGCCGCCGGCGCGACCTCGCGGATGATCGAACCTAAGGTCGGGCGTATCGAGATCACCCGTGGTGGCAAGACCGAGGTGGTCAAGACGAACATCATGGAAACCATCAACCCGGGCGACCGGGCGGCCAACATGAACCCCGGCGGCGGCGGCTACGGCGACGCCTACGAGCGCGACGTCGACGCGGTGGTCTGGGATGTGAAGAACCGTCTGGTGTCGATCGAGGGCGCGCGCGAGGACTACGGCGTCGTCTTTGCCGACCCGGAAAACCTGGTGGTCGACCGCGAGGCGACCGCGCGGCTGCGGGGGCATGGCGTCGCCGCCGAGTAGGCGGCCTCGTCGACTCGTCGATCAACACCTGAACGCTTGGAGCGAACATTGCGGACCAAGTTCCGCCTCGGCGTGGACGCCGGTGGCACCTTCACCGATTTCGTGCTGGCCGATGAAACCGGCTCGGTGCGCCTCTACAAGACCCCTTCGACGCCGCAGGACCCGACGGAGGCGATCTCTGCCGGCCTGGCGCTGATCGCCGAGGATGTCGGCCAGAGCCCGCGCGAGATCGTCACGCAGTGCGATCTTTGCATCAACGGCACCACGGTCGGCCTCAACGCGCTGATCCAGCATCGCGGCGCCAAGACCGGCCTGATCTGCACCTCCGGCCATGAGGACTCCATCGAGATCCGGCTCGGCCACAAGGAAGACGGCTACCGCTACGACGCCGAATACCCGCCGGCACAGATGCTGGTGCCGCGCTACCTGCGCAGGGGCGTGCGCGAGCGCGTGAAGTCCAACGGCGAGGTGATGACGCCGTTGAATGAGCAGGACGTACGCGACGCCTGCACCGCCTTCATCGAGGACGGAGTCAATGCGGTCGCCGTGTCCTTCGTCTGGTCGGTGCTGCACCAGGACCACGAGCGCCGCGCGGCCGAGATCGTGCGCGAAATGATGCCCGACGCCTTCCTGACGGTCGGTTCCGAGCTCTATCCGCAGATCCGCGAGTACACCCGCACGTCGACGGCCATCACCAACGCCTATCTCGGCCCGATCCTGAAGCGCTACGTGGAAGGCATCGACCAGTATTTCCGCGACCTTGGCGCCGCCTATCCGGTCCGCTACTTCCAGTCGAACGGCGGTCTGGCGATCGGCCAGGCGATGACCGACCGGTCCGTCTACGCGATCAACTCCGGTCCGGCCTCCGCGCCGCAGGCCGGCCTCTATGTCGCCAAGCCTTTCGGCTTCGACAACGTGATCACCGTCGACATGGGCGGCACGTCCTTCGACATCACGCTGACCCGTAGCGGCAGCACCAACATCTCCAAGGACATCGATTTCCTGCGCTACCGTATCGGCGTGCCGATGATCCAGGTGGAAACGCTGGGCGCCGGCGGTGGCTCGATCGGCTGGATCGATAATCTCGGGCTCTTGCAGGTCGGGCCGCAGAGCGCCGGCTCCGAGCCTGGGCCGGCGTGCTACGGCGCTGGCGGCGAGGACCCGACGGTGACCGACGCCAATCTGGTGCTGGGCTACGTCAACCCGGAAGCGTTGCTCGGCGGCCGCATGGCGCTGGATCGCGACAAGAGCACCGCGGCGGTCAAGGCCAAGGTCGCCGATCCCCTCGGCATCTCTGTCGAGCGTGCGGCTTACGGCATGTTCACCATCGTCAACAACAACATGGTCAACGGCATCCGCCGCGTCTCGGTCGAGCGCGGCTACGATCCGCGCGACTTCGTGCTGGTCGCGGCCGGCGGCGCCGGCGCGGCGCACATCACAGCGCTGGCGGACGAGATGGGCATCGGCACCGTGCTGGTGCCGAAGCTGGCGTCCGGCCTGTGCGCGTTCGGCCAGATCATCTCCGACGTGAAGTACAACTACATGGCGACGTGCCCGTTGCGTCTGGAAGGCGACGAGGCCTACGCCCGGATCAACGAAACCTACACCGAGATCGAGGCCACCGGCGTCAAGCACCTGGAGGCGGACGGCTTCGACCGTGACCGGATCGAGATTCGTCGCTCCATCGACATGCGCTACGTCGGTCAGGTGCACGAATGCACGGTGGAGATCGACACCTTCGACATCGACGGCTCGACCGTGGACCGTCTGCGCGACGCCTTCCACGCCAAGCACGAGCAGCTCTACACCTACTCGGAGAAGAACACGCCGATCGAGGTGGTGAACCTGGAGAGCACGCTCTACGGCATGGTCGACCGGCCGGCGCTGCCGCACGTCGACCCGGGCGCGGACCTGTCGGATGCCATCAAGGCCCGCAGGCCGATGATCTTCGAGGCCTCGGGCGAGGCGGTCGAGGGTCCAGTCTACGACGGCAGCAAGCTTGGCGCCGGCGCCGAGATCGTCGGGCCGGCGGTGATCGAGGAGGTCACGACGACCATCGTGGTCGAGCCGGGCTGGCAGGCGTCGCTGCACGAGAGCGGCTGCTATATGTTGAAGCGGAAATCCTGAGCGAGCGGAGGTCGATCATGGCCGTCGAGATGAACTGCGATATGGGCGAGAGCTTCGGTCTGTACCAGATCGGAGACGACAAGGCGCTGATGCCGCTGATCACGGTCGCCAACGTGGCGTGCGGCTTTCATGCGTCCGACTACAACCACATGCGCGCGACCGTGCACCTGGCCAAGCAGCACGGCGTGCGGGTCGGCGCGCACCCCTCGCTGCCCGACCTGCAGGGCTTCGGCCGGCGCGAGATGAAGATGGCCCGCGACGAGATGGCCAACTGCCTGATCTACCAGATCGGCGCGCTGAAGGGCTTTCTCGAAGCGGAGGGCATGCAGCTCAACCACATCAAGCCGCACGGCTCGCTCTATGGAATGGCGGCTCGGATGGACCACATCGCGCATGCCGTCTGCGATGCGGCGGATGTGTTCAAGGTGCCGCTCTACGGCATGATCAACACGCTTCACGAAGAGGTCTACACGGCACGCGGCCATGACTTCGTCGCCGAGTACTATGCCGACCTGTTCTACGACGATAATGGCGGGTTGATCGTGACCCGCGTGCACGACCCGGTCGATCCGGCCGACGCGGCCAAGCGCGCCATTCGCGCCGTCGAGGAGGGCAAGACCGCGTCCACCGGCGGTGTCGACGTCGCGGTGCGCGCCGACAGCATTTGCGTCCATTCCGACACGCCGAACGCCGTGGAGGTGGGGCAGGCGGTGCAGGACGCCATCCGTCCTTTCATGGCCACCGCGGCCGAGTAGACGAGACCAGCAGGAGATCACACGACGTGGCTGAGCAGATCCTTTCGCCGTTGCCTGGCACCTTCTATCGCAAGCCGTCTCCGGACGACCCGCCGTTCAAGGACGTCGGCGACAGCGTCGCGGTCGGCGACGTGATCGGCCTGGTCGAGGTGATGAAGACCTTCAACGAGGTTAAGGCGGATAAGGCCGGCGAGGTCGCCGCGTTCCTGGTCGACAACGAGGACCCGGTGATGGCGGGGCAGCCGCTGGTCGAGTTCAAGTGACCGCGCCTGATGGCGATTGAGAAACTGCTCGTCGCCAATCGCGGCGAAATAGCGGTCCGCATCATTCGCGCCGCGCAACGGCTCGGCATTCGCACGGTTCAGGTCCATAGCATCGCAGACGCCAACTCTCTGGCGGTGCGCCTTGCCGACGAGGCCGTCGATATCGGGCCGCCGCACGCCGCCAAATCGTACCTGAAGGTCGATGCGATCCTGGAGGCCGCACGCAGCAGCGGTGCCGATGCCATTCATCCCGGCTACGGCTTCCTGTCGGAGAACGCCGGTTTCGCCCAGGCGGTGGAAGATGCCGGCCTGATCTTCGTCGGCCCGCGTGCGGAGACCATCTCGCGCCTCGGCGACAAGGCGGCGGCGCGGCAGGCGGCGGCGGATGCCGGCGTGCCGACCGTACCCGGCAGCGAGGGCATCCTGGCCGATCTCGACGCCGCCACGGCGGCGGCCGAATCCATTGGCTATCCGGTGATGATCAAGGCCGCGGCCGGCGGCGGCGGGCGCGGTATCAAGGTGGCGGAGTCGGCCGACGATCTCGCGACGCTCGTGCCGCAGGCGCGTGCCGAGGCGAAGGCGGCGTTCGGCGACGACGGCCTCTACCTGGAGAAGCTGATCCGTCAGGCGCGACACGTCGAGGTGCAGGTGCTGGGCGACGGAACCGACGTCGTTCACTGCTTCGAGCGCGAATGCTCGTTGCAGCGACGGCGCCAGAAGGTCTGGGAAGAGGCGCCCTCGGCCGCACTCGACGAAGCCACTCGAACGGCGCTGTGCGAGTCGGCGGCGGCGCTGGCCAAGGCGGTCGGTTATCGTGGCGCCGGGACGCTGGAGTATCTCTACGACGACGCAACCGGCGCCTTCTACTTCATCGAGATGAACACGCGCATCCAGGTGGAGCATCCGGTCACCGAGATGGTGACGGGTATCGACCTGGTCGAGGAGATGATCCGGATCGCCGGCGGCGAGCCGCTACGCCTGAAGCAGGACGACATCCGGCTGAGCGGCCATGCCATCGAATGCCGCA